>NZ_JBFUMD010000374.1:0-3949 GCF_054049555.1 Nocardioides sp. P5_C9_2 | reverse complement strand
CGCCCACAGCGACGCCGCCTGCACGAGTCCCGGCTCCGCGATGAGGGCCTTCATGACGACGCCGCCGCCCATCGAGCGGCCCATCAGCGCCACCCGGTCGTCGTCGAGCGGCACGTCGCGCGACGCGCGGAGGGCCTTGACCGCGGCGACGACGTCGGCGGAGTAGCCGAGCCGCAGGTCCCGGTCCGAGCGCGGGTCGTCGGTCGACTCGGCGTGCCCGCGGTAGTCGACGTGCAGCGCGACGTACCCGCGGCTCGCCAGCACCCCGCGCTCGCGGGTCATGCCCTGGCCGCGGACGTAGTAGGCCGGATCGATGTAGCCGTGCGCCAGCACCACCGCCGGGAACGGACCGCGACCGGTGGGCACGTTGAGCACGCCACTGATGGTGAGGCGTCGCGTCCCGCGGTCGTCCGTGGTGGTCGAGCGGTAGGTGACGTCGTACGACGTGTAGGCGGCCGTCCGCTCGCGCACGGCACCCAGCCGGAGCCGGTCGCCGGTGTGCTCGGCGGCGGACAGGGCGGCCATCGACACCGGGTCCGGCGGCTCGGTGGGCTGCGGCTCCGCACTCGTCGAGGTCGGGGCCGCCGACGGCTCCGGGGTGGACGAGGACGACGGGGAGGAGGGGGAGGGCGAGCCCCCCGAGGCCTCCGAGCCCCCCGAGCCCCCCGAGCCCCCTGAGCACCCGGCGAGCAGCAGCACTGTCACCAGGGAGGCGCCGAGCGACGCGGCGAGGGCGGCGGGGCGACGTACGGCCGGGAGAGTCACGGTCCGGGCTCCTCGGGTCGGGACCTCCACGGTACGTGGCCGACGTGACGGTAGGGTCGCGCCGTGGCTGACCAGGGACACCCGGACCCGCTCGGGGAGCAGACGCAGCAGGAGATCACGCGCCTGGCCGAGGAGCTCGCGACCACCCGCGCCGAGCTCGCCGCGCTGCGCCGGCAGGCCGAGCAGTGGGGTGAGAAGGAGGCCCGGATCCGCACCGCGCGCGACCGGGCGGTGAAGTCCGCGGACGAGCTGTCCGCGGCCCTGGCCAAGCGGCTGCGCGTCGACGCCGCCGGCGACGCCGGGGGCCGCAGGGGAGTGGCACTCTTCAAGGACCGTCAGCAGCCGGTGACCAGGGAGGAGGCGGCCCAGGTCGAGCTCATCCGCGGGTCGGCGCTCTTCGACGACGCGTGGTACCTGCGGACCTACCACGACGTCGCCCACCTGGGCGAGGACCCGGCGCTGCACTTCCTGCGCCATCCCTACAACCCGTTCCGTCGGCCGAGCGACGACTTCGACATCGGCCAGTACGTCATCGACCACCCGGAGGTCCTCGAGGCGGAGGTCAACCCCCTGGTGCACTTCCTGCTGTCCCCGGAGTCCGAGGGCGCGGACGCCTACCCGCCCCGCCCCCGATGACCGAGCTCGAGCGCCGTCGCGAGGCCGTCGCGGACTTCCAGCGCCGCTGGTGGCGCTTCGCCCGGCAGTGGCGCGCCGCCGCCCGCCGCGGCCCCGAGGACGCCACCGCCCTCGTGGAGAAGGCCCTCGCCGCAGGGCTCCCGCCGGTCGACGGCGACCCGCAGCCGCCCCCGCAGGAGGTGCAGGACGACGCCCACCGCGCCGTCGTGGCGGCCAGCGGCTTCCTCGACGCCGACGAGTACGCCGTCCAGCACCGGCTGCTGCGCCGGCAGGACCCGGCGCGCCACTTCGTCGAGACCGGGTGGCGCACCCTGCGCGCCCCCAGCCTGCGCTTCGACCTCTGGCACTACTGGGCCACGCACCTCGACGCCACGGGCGAGGAGGTCGACCCGCTGCTCCACTTCCTGCTCGTCGGCCGCCAGGCCGGACTCGCGCCGCTGCCCGGCCCGGCACCCACCCGGACCCCCACGACGTACGCCCCGGGACGTGCCGTGCGGCGCGCCTGCCTCTTCGCGGGCTACGACCCGGACGGGCTGGTCGACGACTACGTGGTGGACTACCTCACCGAGCTGGCCCGCCACGCCGACGTCTTCTACGTGGCCGACGGGGTGCTCGAGCCGGGCCAGCTGGACCGCCTCGACGGGATCGTCGCGGACGCGTGGAGCGTTCCGCACGGCGCCTACGACTTCGGCTCGTTCTCCCTGCTGGCCCGCGACCTCGTCGGCTGGGACCGGCTGGACGGCTACGACGAGGTGATCCTGGCCAACGACTCCTGCTACCTGCTGCGACCGCTCGACGACGTCCTCGCGGAGATGGACGCCCGCGCCTGCGACTGGTGGAGCCTCCAGGCCACCTCGATGGAGCACGACGAGTCGTACGTCGTCGACGACTCGCCGATCCCGCTCGCCGAGGCCAAGGCCCGCTTCCTCGGGCACCGGCAGTGGACCGACGTGCGGCACCTGCACCTGTCGTCGTACTTCCTGGCCTTCCGGCGTCCCGTGCTCGACGACCCCGGCTTCCGGTGGCGCCTGGACCACGTGGCCCCGCAGTCCGACAAGATGCTGGTGATCCACAAGTACGAGGTCGGCATCAGTCGCTACCTCACCGACGCGGGCTTCGACTTCGACACCTTCATCCCCGAGCTCCACGCCTTCCACCCGCTCTACTCCCGACACTTCTTCGAGCTGGTCGAGCGGGGGTTCCCGCTGGTCAAGCGCAACTTCCTGGGCGAGAACCCGCGCCACGTGCTCGGCCTCGAGCGGTGGCCCGAGCGGCTGCAGGAGCTCGTCCCCGACCTGCGGCTGGACCCGGTCCGGGCCAACCTCGACCGGGTCAGCCCGGTGGACCGGCTGCACGAGGCCCACGACATCCGCCTCGACACCGACGGCCGCCGGCGGCTGATCCCGCGCCGGGCGGTGTGGGGCGGCGCGTTCCGCACCATCGACCGGGAGAGCCCGACCTTCGACCACTGGTGGGCCTTCCTGTCCTCGCCCACCACGGGGCGCCTCGACCCCGGCGTCCGGGCCGTGCTCGACGAGGTCCGCGACGACCCGAGCATCCACAAGGTCGTCCTGTCCCGGTCGCGTCGCCTGCCCGACGACCTGCGCGGCGCCAACCTCACCGTGCTCCCGATCCACACCGTCGACGGCCAGCACGCGCTGGTCCGGTGCGGGCGCATCGTGGTCGACGTCGAGCCCAACGTCGCCATCGACCTCCCGCTCTCGCCGTCGCGGCACGACTTCCTGCACGTCGGCATCGGCGTGCCGGTGCTGGCGCACGACGCGTCGCGCACGCCCGGAGGGGAGTGGCGCAAGGTGCTCGCCGCCGCGGTGACGTCGCAGGCCGACGCGCTCGTGCGCAGCGCCGGCGACCCGGACCTCGGGCTGGCCAAGGCCTGGCCCACCGGTCTGCCGCGCCACGACCTCCTCGTGCGCGAGCACCTGCCGGCCGACCTCGCCGCCGAGGAGGCCCGCGTCCGGGAGCTGGTCGGTGACCGGCGCCTGGTCGTGTGGTGGCCGCACGCCGCATGGGACGCGGCGTACACCGCCGACGAGGTGGCCCGCCTGGGCGCCTGGGCGCGCGAGCACGACGTGGTCCTCGGCGTCCGCGAGCCGCGCGTCGACCGGCTCGACGGCTGGACCCGAGCCCTCGCCGCCGCGGGCGCGCTCAGCCTCTCGTCCCGCAGCGTGCCGTGGTCGACCGTCGTGCACCGCGTCGCCTCCGCGGTGGTCACGGACCGCTCCCCGGAGGCGTACGACGCGCTCGTCACCGGTACGCCGCTGCTCGTGCAGGCGCCCGACCCGGGCCCGTCACGTCGCGTGGAGGCGGTCTTCGCCGGCGACCGCTGGCCCCAGCCTCGGGTGGTCGCGACCTTCGGCGAGCTGCTCGCCGGCCTCACGGAGGTGGCCGACGGAGACTGGGCGGCCACGCCACCGCCCGCGGACCGGCCGGGCATCGCCCCGCTCGACGGCCACGCCGCGTGGCGCTTCGCCCAGCGGGTGCGCGAGCTCAACCTGCGCTGACGTCCTGCTCCCACTCGGCGTAGGGC
>NZ_JBFUMD010000373.1:0-3991 GCF_054049555.1 Nocardioides sp. P5_C9_2 | reverse complement strand
GACAAGATCGGCGGCATCCCGGTCGTGATGAAGGCGCTGCTCGACGCCGGCCTCATGCACGGCGACACCCTCACCGTCACCGGCCGCACCATGGCCGAGAACATCGAGGCCCTCGCGCCCCAGCACGTCGACGGCGAGGTGCTGCGCAACCTCGACCGCCCCATCCACGCCACCGGCGGGATCACCATCCTCACCGGCTCGCTGGCCCCCGAGGGAGCCGTCGTCAAGAGCGCCGGGTTCGACGACTCGACCTTCACCGGCACCGCTCGCGTCTTCGACGGCGAGCGCAAGGCGCTCGACGCCCTGACCGCCGGCGAGATCAAGCCCCGCGACGTCGTCGTCATCCGCTACGAGGGTCCCAAGGGCGGTCCCGGCATGCGCGAGATGCTCGCCATCACCGGCGCGATCAAGGGTGCCGGCCTGGGCAAGGACGTCCTGCTCATCACCGACGGACGCTTCTCCGGTGGCACGACCGGGCTCTGCGTGGGCCACATCGCCCCCGAGGCCGTGGACGCAGGTCCGATCGCGTTCATCCGCGACGGCGACCAGATCACCCTCGACGTCGCCAACCAGACCCTGGACGTGGAGCCCGCCGAGGGAAGCGACTCGTGGGAGGCCCGCAGGGTGGGCTGGGAGCCGATCCCGCCGAAGTACACGCGCGGGGTCCTCGGCAAGTACGCCAAGGTCGTGCAGTCCGCCGCGCACGGCGCGGTCACGAGCTGATGCGCCGAGCGGGACCCCACCGACGAGGCCCCCAAATAGGACCCAGCCCCAGATCGCCGGGGGGTTGATCGGGGCTGGTCCAAGACGTATGACGTCTCACGTCAACTGTAGGGCAGCGCAGGAGACAAACAAAGGCCTGCGCTGCCCCCGGTTCGGCTGGCTCAGGCAGGGAGCCCGAGGCGACCCAGGATCTGGTTGAGCAGATCGGTGATCTGGCCCAGCAGGTTGCTGAGCAGGCCACCCTGGTCGAGGAGCCCGGCGACCGCGCAGAGCAGGTTGCCGAGCAGGTTGCCGGCACCCGAGACCGCGACGATGTCGAGCACGACGCGGTCGAGGTGGACGGTGAGCCCGAGGACGTTCAGGTCCAGCGGGGCGAGCACCAGGTTGAGGATGTCGCAGTCGGCACGGTGGTTGGCCGCGCGGGCGGTGAGCGGGGTGCCGTTGGCCTTCTTGACCGGAACGGCGCGCTTGACCTTGAAGGTCTTGGTGGCACCGGACTTGGTCGTGTAGGCGCCCTTGATGACACCCTTCGCGACCACCGCGCCGTTCTTCTCGACGAAGCGCCTCGGCGTGAACGAGCCGGTGACCTTGCGGCCCGTGGACGTCTCCCCGACGAGCTTGCTGCGCATCTTGCCCTCGGCCGTCTTCGCGACGGTGGTCCAGTCGCCGGGTGCGGCGGTGGCGGGGGCGATGCCGACGGTGCTGAGGCCTACGGCCATGGCGACCATCGCGACGAACGCGACGGTCGCGGTGCGAATGCTGTTGATCATTGGATCCTCCCAAGAGTCCGGTCCCGCTGACAGCGGGTCCTCCGACTGAACCTTCGTACCCATTTGAGATGAGGGACAGTGGCGCCCCTCCCTGCGGGTGGAGTCACCGCCGGAGCCGCTGCGGCGCGGGAGGGCGTCCCGGGAGAGACGTCTGAGAAGGTGTCCGCATGAGCGACCTCGCCACCTTCGCCACCACCGCGGCGTATGCCGCCGCCCTCGACGCCGCCGATCCGCTGGCCGCCCACCGGGCCGAGTTCGTCGGCGCGGACACCTCGCTCGTCTACTTCGACGGGAACTCGCTGGGCCGCCCCCTGGCCGTCACCGGGGACCGGTTGCGCTCCTTCGTGGAGGAGGAGTGGGGCACTCGCCTCATCCGCGGCTGGGACGAGCGCTGGTACGACCTGCCCCTCACCCTCGGTGACGAGATCGCCCGGGTCAGCCTGGGCGCGGCGCCGGGACAGACCACCGTCGGGGACTCGACCACCGTGCTGCTCTACAAGCTCATCCGCGCCGCCGTCGACGCGCGTCCGGGCCGCAGCGAGATCGTCATCGACTCCGACAACTTCCCCACCGACCGCTACATCGTGGAGGGGATCGCCGCCGAGCGCGGGCTCGAGGTGCGGTGGATCGAGGTCGAGCGCGAGGCGGGCGTCACCGTCGAGCAGGTGCGGGCGGCGGTGGGGGAGCGGACGGCTGTCGTGGTCCTCAGCCAGGTCGCCTACCGCTCGGGCCACCTGGCCGACATCGAGGCCATCACGCCCGTGATCCACGACGCCGGCGCCCTGGTGGTCTGGGACCTGTGCCACTCCGCCGGCTCCGTCCCCGTCGAGCTGGACCGCTGGGGCGTGGACCTGGCGGTCGGGTGCACGTACAAGTACCTCAACGGCGGTCCCGGGTCGCCGGCCTTCGCCTACGTCGCCCGGCGCCACCTGGACGGGGGGACCGGCGCGCCGGCCCTCCAACAGCCGATCCAGGGGTGGATGGGCCACGCGGACCCGTTCCTCATGGGGCCGGGCTACCAGCCGTCGGGCGGCATCCGCCGCTTCATCTCGGGCACGCCCGCCGTCGTCGGCATGCTCGCCATGCAGGACATGCTCGCGCTGCTCGACCGGGCCGGCATCGACGCGGTGCGCGCCAAGTCGCAGGCGCTCACGTCCTACGCCGTGGACCTCGCCGACGCGTGGCTGGCCGAGCACGGCGTGAGCCTGGCGTCGCCTCGCGACCCCGCGCTGCGGGGCGGGCACGTGACGCTGCACCACGACCGGATGCGCGAGCTCACCGCTGCGCTCTGGGAGCGCGACGTCATCCCCGACTACCGCGACCCCGGCGGCCTGCGGATCGGCCTGTCGCCGCTGTCGACGTCGTACGCCGAGGTGCACGCCGGGATGGCCGCCATCCGCGACCTTTTCAGTGCGGCGTGACCCAGACCAGCTCGTCGGTGGCCCACTTCTCCTTCGCGACGACGGCCAGCCGTCCGAGGGCGTCGGGCAGCGAGCCCTGTCCGATCTCGGCCGAGTGAGCGACGCCGTACGCGCGGCCGACGGCGTTGTTGTGCAGGTCCACGCGGGTGTCGTGGGGGGTGTCGCGTCCCTCCTCGTGGGCAGCGGCGACCGCTTCCGCCACGGCCGCCCCGTGCCGCCCGGCGATGTAGGCCTGCCACACGAAGTGGCGGATCGCGTTCTGCATGCCCGGCGTCCCGTCGGTCTGCGACGCCGCCACCTGGATGRCCGCCGCGGAGGCCGCCATCACATCGGCGGCCGCTGAGCTGCTGGCCCCTGCTCCGCGCGCGGCGTTGAAGACGTGCGGAGCCCCGGCGACGGCCTGCGCGGCCTTCTTGAGCGCATCGAGTGGCGATCCCATCGCCCCACCGTGTCAGATGTGCGCATGACACGCACCAACGAGTTCGGGCAGGCCATCGGGGAGCCGGTCGCGTGGCACGGAGCACCGCGGCCACGGCGGGCCGTCCTCGCCGGGACGTACGTCGACCTCGTGCCCGTCACCGCCGAGCACGGTCGGGAGCTGCTCGAGCGCGTGTCCGAGCCGCGGCTGTGGACCTACCGTCCCGACGAGCCGCCCCGCGACCTGGCCCAGGCCCGGCAGTACTGCGAGGCGTGGGCGTCCGCGACCGGGTCCCTCACGTGGGCGATCGTGCCCAGGTCCAGCGGGACGGTCGAGGGCGTCGTGTCGTGGATGCGGCTCGAGCCGGCGCACGGCTCGGTGGAGGTGGCCGCCGTGCTGTACGGCGAGCGGCTCCAGCGGACCAGGGCCGCCACCGAGGCCCAGCACCTCTTGATGCGCCATGCGTTCGACGACCTCGGTTACCGCCGCTACGAGTGGAAGTGCGACTCCCGCAACGAGCCGTCGCGCCGGGCCGCCGTCCGCTACGGGTTCACCTACGAGGGCCGCTTCCGCAACGCGATGGTCTACAAGGGACGCAACCGCGACACCGACTGGTTCTCGGTGACCGACACCGAGTGGCCCACCGTCCGGTCGGGGTT
>NZ_JBFUMD010000372.1:0-4007 GCF_054049555.1 Nocardioides sp. P5_C9_2 | reverse complement strand
TCTGGCTGGACTCACCGAGCTTGGAGACCCCGGCGGTCAGCTCCTCGGGGGTGGCGTCCTCCTTGGCGAGCGTCTCCTTGAGGGCGTCGACGTCGGCCTTGACCTCGGTCTTGACGTCCTCGGGGAGCTTGTCGTCGTTGTCGGTGAGGAACTTCTCGGTCGTGTAGACGAGCGAGTCGGCCTGGTTGCGGACCTCGATGGCCTCGCGACGCTTGGCGTCCTCCTCGGCGTACTGCTCGGCCTCCTTGACCATCCGGGCGACCTCGTCCTTGGACAGCGCGGAGCCGCCGGAGATCGTCATCGACTGCTCGCGGCCGGACGCCTGGTCCTTGGCGGAGACGTGCACGATGCCGTTGGCGTCGATGTCGAAGGTGACCTCGATCTTCGGGATGCCGCGCGGTGCCGGCGGCAGGCCGGTGAGCTCGAAGTTGCCGAGGGGCTGGTTCTCGCCCCACATCGGGCGCTCGCCCTGGGCGACCTTGATCTCGACGGACGGCTGGTTGTCGTCGGCCGTCGTGAAGATCTCGGACCGCTTGGTCGGGATGGTGGTGTTGCGCTCGATCAGGGTGGTCATCACGCCGCCCTTGGTCTCGATGCCCAGCGACAGCGGGGTCACGTCGAGGAGCAGGACGTCCTTGACCTCGCCCTTGAGGACACCGGCCTGGAGGGCGGCACCGATGGCGACGACCTCGTCGGGGTTGACGCCCTTGTTGGGCTGCTTGCCGCCGAGGAGCTCGGTGACCAGCTCGCTCACGGCGGGCATGCGGGTGGAGCCACCCACGAGCACGACGTGGTCGATCTTGCTGACCTCGACGCCGCCGTCCTTGAGGACGCTCTGGAACGGCGCCTTGGTGCGGGCGAGCAGGTCGGCCGTCATCTTCTGGAACTCGGCGCGGGTCAGCTTCTCCTCGAAGTGGAGCGGGCCGCCCTCGCCGTGGGTGATGTAGGGAAGGTGGATCGTCGTCTCGGAGCTGGACGAGAGCTCGATCTTCGCCTTCTCCGCGGCCTCCTGGAGGCGCTGCTTGGCGATCTTGTCGGCCGCGAGGTCGACGCCGTTGGCGTTCTTGAACTTGGTGACCATCCAGCCGACGATGGCGTTGTCCCAGTCGTCACCACCGAGGTGGTTGTCACCGGAGGTCGCCTTGACCTCGACGACGCCCTCACCGATCTCCAGCAGGGACACGTCGAACGTGCCGCCACCGAGGTCGAAGACGAGGATCGTCTGGTCGTCGCCCTTGTCGAGGCCGTAGGCCAGCGCGGCGGCGGTCGGCTCGTTGACGATGCGGCTCACGTTGAGGCCCGCGATCTCGCCGGCCTCCTTGGTGGCCTGCCGCTGGGCGTCGGAGAAGTACGCCGGGACGGTGATGACCGCGTCGGTCACCGGCTCGCCGAGGTAGGCCTCGGCGTCGCGCTTGAGCTTCTGCAGCACGAACGCGCTGATCTGCTGCGGGGTGAAGGCCTTGTCGTCGATGTCGACCTTCCAGTCCTCGCCCATGTGGCGCTTGACGGACCGGATGGTGCGATCGACGTTGGTGACGGCCTGGCGCTTGGCGACCTCGCCCACCAGGACCTCACCGGACTTGGCGAACGCGACCACCGAGGGGGTGGTGCGCGCGCCCTCTGCGTTGGCGATGACGGTGGGTTCGCCACCTTCGAGTACGGCGACCACGCTGTTCGTCGTACCAAGGTCGATGCCGACGGCACGTGCCATGGGGTGTTACCTCCGCTGCGTTGACTGAATGGGGTTTGACTGAATGGGGTTTGACTGAATGGGGATGGCTGGAACGTCTGGGTGTGAGGTCATCCTGCCGACCTGCGGCGAGTCTGACAAACAAGTTGAGTCGGATCAACTCAAGTTCGTTCACGGGGCACAACGCATGACCCGGGTGGCTTGTTCCCCGGATCACGGACTCGTCACCAGAAGGCGTCAATTCGGCGCAATCCCCTGCGGGGAGGGTGGTCCAGACCGGATCATGGGGGCGTGACCACCCGGCTCGACCCGCGCCACCGCCCGCGCCACCTCTCCTACCTGGTGCCGGCGCTGCTGCTGCTCCTCCTGGCGGCCACCGTGGTCACCGTGCAGCTCGTCGAGCGCGCCGGGGCCGGCACCTCCTACTGCGCCCGGCACACCGTCCAGTCCGCCCAGCGCGCCGCGCTCGTGAGCGGCTCCGGGGCGCCCGTCACCGTGGTCGGCGACTCGTGGTCGGTGGGGCTGGGCCTCGACCAGCTCGCGGGATCGTGGCCCTCGCGACTGCCCGGTCGGGTCACCGTCGCCGGCTTCTCCGGCTCCGGCTTCAGCCGCAGCGCCAGCCCGTGCGGCGACGAGTCGTTCGGCACCCGGGCCGCCGGCATCGCGCCCCGGGGCCTGGTCGTCGTGGAGGGTGGCCTCAACGACTACGACCGCTCGACCATCGCGATCACGCTCGGCTTCGCGCGGCTGATGCAGACCCTCGAGGGGCGCCGGGTCGTCGTCGTGGGTCCCGCCTCCGCCCCGTCGCGCGCCGCCGCGGTCCCCCGCCWCGACCGGCTGCTGTCCCGTCTCGCCTCCGCCAGCGGGGTTCCGTACGTCGCGACGAGCGACCTGCGGCTGCCCTACCTGCCCGACCGGCTGCACCTGACGCCCGAGGGCCACGTGCTGTTCGGGGACGCGGTCGCCGACAGGCTCGCCGCGCTCGACCTCCGCTGACCCGCCTGCCGAGGCGGTCCGAGCGCACCGGCGTCAGCGGGTCCAGACGTACGGCGTCGTCGTGGTCACCGCGACGAGTCCGGAGCGCTGCAGGATCGGGCGCGACATCTCGGTGCAGTCGGAGTGGACGTACCGCACGCCGCGCTCGATCGCCGCACCCGCCCGGGCCGCGACCAGCGCCCGGTAGATCCCCCGGCCGCGGTGCTCGGGAGCGGTGGCGCCGCCCCAGATGCCGGCGAACTCGGTGCCCGGCACGACCTGGAGCCGGCCCGCGCAGACGACGGCGCCGTCGACCTCGGCCAGCCACAGCTCGGAGTCCCCCGCCTCCAGCGCGGCCAGCGACGACTCCACCGACGGCCCGCGGCCCGTGCCGAAGACCGACTTCTGCAGGGCGAGCATCGCCTCGACATCGCCCCTCAGGTCGCCGGAGTCGCCGACCCGGCGCACCGTCACGCCCGCGACCTCGACGGGTACGGCGAGCGCGGACGCCTCGCCGATCATCACCGTCTCGGGCGGCTCGGCCACCAGCCCGTGGGCGACGAGCCGGTCCCCCAGGTCCGCCGGCCAGTCGTGGCCGCGGGTCTTCCACTCGAAGGAGTCGACGCCGGTGCGGTCGCGGAAGTGCACGATCGCCCCCGAGATGAGGGTGTCGACGTCGTGGTCCTCCAGGGTCCGGTAGGTCACGAAGCCGCCGTGCTCGAAGGTGGCCAGCATCAGCGGGCCCAGCTCGACGACCTCGTCGGCGCGGCCCACCTCGCCCTCGCGGCGCAGCTGTTCGTCATAGGCCTCGAGGAGGTCGTGCGTGCTCGTCATTGCTACATCTTCACGCATTGCACAGACCTGCAACACGCAACTCATTGCCGCGGGGAGCCCGCGTCGCAACTCTGTGCACGTGCCCGCCACCCCCGTGGGCCTCCAGCGGCCGGAACTGGCCGCACACCCGAAAGGTTCGAACGCGTGAAGCGAACTCTTGTCGCGGGTCTCGGGACGATGGCCATCGCCGCCGTCCTGACGACCGCACCGATCACGGCCGCCACCTCCGCCGCCCCCCACCGGGCCACGTCCGCCCGCACCGACGGCACCCAGCTCGCCCAGGACGCCTCGCGGACCTGGATCGACAAGCACCCGGGCAAGGTCAAGGAGGCCCGCGGAGACGCGTTCGTCCGCACCGGCACCCTGAGCGGTGGCAACGAGACCCTGGCGGTCGCCTACGAGCGCACCCACCAGGGACTGCCGGTCGTCGGCGGCGACTTCGTGGTCCTCACCGACGCCTCCGGCGCCGTGCTGTCGACGTCGGTGGCCCAGGACCGTCCGGTGGAGC
>NZ_JBFUMD010000371.1:0-4020 GCF_054049555.1 Nocardioides sp. P5_C9_2 | reverse complement strand
GTGGTCGGTGGAGGCGTTGTCGACCACCACGACCACGTCGGGACGGCGGGTCTGGACCGCCAGGCCGGCCAGCATCGCGAGGAGCAGGTCGGCGCGGTTGTGGGTGACGACCACCACGGCCACGGTCTCGACCGCCGCGGGCCCGGTCATCGCAGGAACCTCTCGTGGCCGTCGTACTCCCCCGCCAGCCCGGCGCGCATCGCCCCGGCGCTGAGCCGGAGGCGGGTCAGGCTGGGCCGGGTGAAGGTGTAGAACCACACGGTCTTCACCACGAAGGCCAGCGCGTGCAGGGGTCCGCGGTAGTCGCGGAGGTTGACCAGGTTGTTGCGGGCCATGCAGTAGTGCTTGAGGTCGCTCGGGCTGTGGTTGTACGTCGTGCGGCCCCACATCATGGGCGTCCCCAGCTCGCCGACGCTGGGGTGCAGCACCCGCGCTCCCGACACCGTCGCGACCCGGGCGCCGGCCTCCTTGGCGCGCCAGAGGTACTCGACGTCGTCCCCCCAGATGAAGAACTCCTCGCGGGGCAGCCCGATCCGGTCCACGAGCTCCTTGGTGACCAGCACGCCGTTGAAGGGGATGACGACGTCGGCCAGCACCCCCGCCCGGGCGGCCGCGCGGGCCTGGGCCATGTCGCCGACGACCCGGGCACCGCCCGGCAGCCGGATCGGGAAGACGAGGCGCTCGGGGTCGGCCTCGTCCACGACCAGGGGGCCCCAGAAGTCGAAGTCGTCGTCGTGGGCGAGCAGGGTCGTCAGGCAGTCGGCGTCGGGCAGGCCGTCGTCGTCCATCAGCCAGACGAGGTCGGCACCGCGGTCGATGGCCCACGCGAGACCGTCGTGGAATCCGCCGGCCCCGCCGCGGTTGTGGTCCAGGGTGCGGGCCAGCAGGGGGACCTCCCCGGTGGTCGGCTGCGCGGAGAGCCAGTCGCCGGTCCCGTCGACCGACGCGTTGTCGACCACCAGCACCTCGCTCAGCCCGGGCACCTCCCCCAGTCGCGCCACCAGTCGCTGGAGCAGCGGCAGCCGGTTGAAGGTGACGACCACCGCGACGACACGGCCATCCCGGGGAGCAGTCACGGCGTACACCCTAGGGGCCGGATGCCCCGAGAGCCCGATCAGCAGACGGCGCCGAGGTCGTCGGCCGCATTGGCGGCGTACCCGTCCTTGAGCGTCCCGAACGATCCGCCGGTCATCGACGGCGGGGCCGCGGGCGTCGTGGCCGGAGCCTCGGCGGGCGCCTGCTCGCCGGTCCCGGTGTCGCTGCCGGCGTCGGAGGCTGCGTCGGTCTCGGGCTCGGGCTCGACCGGGACCGGGGCAGGGGCGGGGCTCTCACCCTCGGCGCGGTCGATGGCCTCGGCCACCTTGCTGTGGATCAGCTCGATGTCCGGGTCGGCGGTGGTGATGAGCGGCGGGACCAGGGAGAGGGTGGCGATCTTCTGGCTCTTGGCCTTGAGGGCCAGGTCGACGAACCGGCCGACCTCGCCGCGCGGCACGCTCGTGGAGATCATCTCGGAGGAGGCCTTGGCGATCTTCTCGAAGTTGCGCAGCGCCGTCTCGGGGCTCACCTGCTGCAGCATCGCGTTCATGACGCACTTCTGGCGGGCCATCCGCGAGTAGTCGTCGGACCCCTCACGGGCCCGGGCGAACCACAGCGTGTCCATGCCGTCCAGGGTGCGGGTGCCCGGCTCGATGTAGCGGAAGAAGGAGTCGGACGGCAGACCCACGGGGATCCGGTCGCGCACGGTCAGCTCGACGCCCCCGACCGCGTCGACGAGGCTTCGGAAGCCGGCGAGGTTGACCATCGCGTAGTAGTTGATGTCGAGGTCGGTGATGCCCTCGACGGCGGAGACGGTGGCGTCCACGCCCGGGTTGTCGGAGCCCTTGAAGAGCTCGGTGTGGTCCCCGGCCCAGGTGCTCACGCCGTTGAGGTAGCAGCCGTCGCAGTCGAAGCCGTGCGGGAACTGCTCGGCCATCGGCGAGCCCTCGTCGAAGGGGAAGTTCGCCATGTTGCGCGGCAGGCCGATGAGGACGGTCTTGCCCGTACGGGCGTCGATGCTGGCCACGGTCAGCGAGTCGGGTCGCAGGCCCCAGCGGCCGGCTCCGGAGTCGCCGCCGAGCAGCAGCACGTTGAAGCGTCCGTCGTGGGCGCCGACGACGGCCCCGTCGCCGAACATCGTGAGCATGAAGGTGCGCTGCACGCCGACCATGTGGGCACCGAAGAGCAGGGTGCCGGCCACCGTCAGGGAGAGGAGGCCGTTGACGCCGACCACCGCGAGACGCTGCTGGCGCTGCAGGCCGAGGGGCTGGCCGAGGCGCCATGCGTCCATGAACAGGAGGGCCCACCCGACGGCCAGCGCCATCAGGCCCAGGCGCAGCGCGCCGAGCAGCAGGGTGTTGGAGGCCGCCCAGAAGACGAAGGAGTGCGCGAACGCCGCCACGAGGGCGGTCAGCAGGACGGACACGATGACGCCCAGCCACACGCGGATCGCGATCCGGCCCAGGCGCCGGTTGCCGGCCATCAGCTGGGCCGAGCCGGGGATGACCGTGGTCATCACCATCAGCGTCACCGCGCGACGGAACCGCACGCGTTGCGCCCGGTCGGCGGTGCTGTGGCGGCTGGCGTGCGGAGCGTGCGCGGTCGGGGCGTCGGGGTGCGACCCGCTGGAGCTGTCGGGCGGCATGGGGTGCCTCTCTTGCTGGGGGAAGTCAGCCCGGCCAGTATCACCAGTCCCACCCGTCACACCGGGGTGCGACGCGCCGTCGCGACCCGATGGCTGCAGATGGCCGAGGACCTCAGGGCGTCCAGCCGTCGTAGTCCGACCACCACCGGTCGTCGGCGTCGAGGAGGTCGACCACCCGGTCGGCCGCCTCGAGCACCGCACCCACCGTGTCCAGCCCGATGCGCCCCTGGACCCGCTGCGCGTGCAGGTGCTCGACGTCCTTCCACTCCCGGCGCCCGTCGGGGTGGACGATGAGGTCCAGCCCGTGGTCGTCGGWGTCGAACCCGTCGTCGTCGCGCCCCACCGGGCTCTCGAAGTTGACGTACCAGTGCTGGAAGACCCCGTCCACGAAGAACTTCCAGACGCTGTAGCGCTCGCCGGTGCGGTGCACCTGGAGCACCGTCGTGGCGCCCCACGCGACGTGCGCGGCCCACGGATGGGTTCCCATCGGGTGCGGGTGGAACGTGAACGGGGAGCCCGGCTCCAGCAGCACCGCGAAGGTGGTGCCGTCGTCGTCGACCACCGTGACGGGGTGCTCCAGCCACGGTCGCCCRTGCAGGACCTCGCGGCGGGTGATCACCTCCCCCGGCACCCAGGGCGTGGTCATGCCTCGCGGCCCCGGTCGATCGCCCGCTTGCGGGCGAGCCGGTGGGCGCGACGGATCTCCGCCTCGCGCTCGCGGCGTACCTCGCTCGCGGTCTCGGTCATCAGGCCCGGTACGGCGCGGGGGGCGCCGTCCTCGTCGATCGCCACGAAGACGAAGTACGCGCTGGCGACGTGCACCGGCTCGTCGGCGGCGTTGCCCCACGGCTGGGTCTCGACGCGCACGCCGATCTCCATCGACGACCGTCCGGCCCAGTTGACCTGCGAGTAGGTCTTCACGATGTCGCCCACGTGGACGGGCCGCAGGAAGCTCATCTCGTCCATGGCGGCCGTGACCGCCGGACCGTCGCTGTGCCGGAAGGCGACGGCCCCGGCGGTCGAGTCGGCCAGCTTCATGATCTCGCCACCGTGCACGTTGCCGAGGATGTTGGCGTGGACCGAGGTGGCCGCCATCGCCAGCGAGACGCGGGAGTAGGACACCGGACGCGCGGTGGGCGGTTCGCTCATGCGGGCACGGTAGCGTCTCGGCCATGGCTGAACGTCCCCCCGGGAAGGGCGGTCCCGAGGAGGGAACGCCCGAGTACGACTGGCTCTACGGCAAGGGCGGCGCGGGTGCCCCGCCGGCGGGCTCCGCCGACGCCACCCGGATGGTCCCCACCCGGGGACGCTCCGGCGAGCGGGCGCGCCCGGACGAGACC
>NZ_JBFUMD010000370.1:0-4028 GCF_054049555.1 Nocardioides sp. P5_C9_2 | reverse complement strand
CTCTTCCCCGGCGGGGTGGGCAACACCCGCGGGGACGTCGACGCGTTCCGCCAGCTGCTCGGTGACGTGGAGGCCAAGCTCTTCGGCGCCCTCCCCGACAGCACCTGGTTCTATCCCGGGCACGGCGGTGACTCGACCCTGGGCGCCGAGCGTCCGTCGCTCCCGGAGTGGCGCGCCCGGGGCTGGTAGCCGTCCCTCACCCCTCGGCGCAGTCGGCCAGGATCCTGGCCAGCTCGCGGGGACGGGTGAACATCGGCCAGTGTCCGGAGTCGATGTCCACGTAGTCGACGTGCAGTGCCTGGGCGAGCTCGGGCACCTCTCCCCCCTCGACCCACTCCCTGGCCTGGGCCGGGGTGAACTCGGGACACACCATCGTCACCGGTACGTCGTAGCGACGCGGCTCGGAGAGGTGTACGACGCCCCGGGTGACGGCGGCCGGCACCGCGACGGCCCGGGCCGCCACGCTCGCCTTCTGCTCGGGGGACATGTCGTCGGAGTCGGGTCCCTCGAAGGGCTCCCAGCCCGGGAACGGCACGACCCCGTCGACCGGTTCGAAGAATCCGAAGTACGTCTCCCCGTCGGGGGTGGGCATGCCCCCGACGAGGGCGACCCGGGCCACCGCGTCGGGCCGGGCGTCGGCGGCCACCCACGCCAGCGCGGAGGCCGCGGAGTGCCCGACCACGAGGACGTGCCCGTCGGCGGCGTCGACCGCCGCCAGGACCGCGGCCACCTGGTCGTCGTACGTCGCGTGGGCGTTGCCGTCGCCCTGGCCCGGCAGGGTGAGCGGGACGGGTCGGTGACCGAGCTCGACGAGCTCGGGGGTGACGGCGTCCCAGGCGGAGCCGTCCAACCACATGCCCGCGATCAGCACGATGTCCATCTCAGCTCTGCTCCGTCGTGGTCGGGAGCGCGTCGAGGTCGCGCTCGGCGTACAGGCGGTGGTGCCACTCCTCGTTGACGACGATGGACAGGCACTGGGCGAGCGGGAAGTCCTCGAGCCGCGGCCATCCCGGAGCGGTGCATCCGACCTTCTCGGCCAGTCGCTCGGGGGTCAGCGAGGCGATCACGTCGCGGACCATGGCCTGGCGGTGACGTCGTACCGCGAGGACCTCGTCCAGCGACGGCCGTGCCTCGCGGTCCCACGGGATGCCCTCCCAGCCTGGCGCCTCGTCCCACGGCAGGTCGAGCGGGTGCCAGGGGCGCGGGTCACCGAGCACCATCCGGCCGACCCAGGCTGCGCTGGCGAAGCCGAGGTGGCGCAGCGTCTCGATGAACGACCACTCCTCGCGGACGCGCTCGTGCAACCGCGAGGGAGGAAGCGTCCGCGCCCGCTCCTCGGTCTCGCCCCACAGTCGCTCGAGGATCGACCACGCTTCCTGGAACCCCTCGACGGACGTCGGCCGCATCCTGGCCCGGTCGGGGGTCCGCCGGTCGAGCTCGGCCTCGACGAGCGGGCCGATGTCGACGCCGTTGATGGTCACGTCCTGGAGCTCCCCGCTGATCTCGACGTCGACCAGCTCGAGACCGACGAAGCGGACGTGGTGGAAGGAGACCGCCCGGAGGTCGGTGTGCTCGACGTGGGCGCCCGGCGGGATGGTGGCGGTGGTGGACGGAGTCATGCCGACCACCCTAGGGACGACTCCGGACGGTCTGCGTCCTCTTCACTCTCCTCGACCGGGTGACGCTGATGTCCGCGAGCACGACGAGACCCGGACGGGGTCGCGTCCCTGTATGTGGACGCGGCCCTCTCCGATGGATGGTGGGCCGGCGCCGGTCGTGCTACCTGTCCCTACCGGTGCTGGGATGCCATCTGATCGGCCCCGAGGCCGAGCTGAGCCATCATGGATCCTGTGTCGAAGTAGGTCTTCTGACTGAGGACCTTGCCATCCTTGAACTCGACGACGTCACAGAGCTGCAGGGTCATCGACCGTCCGGTCGCCGGGATCTCACCCATGCTCGTCACCAAGGTCCCCGTGTGGGTGCCTCGGCCGGTGAACTCGACCACCACGAGGTCGCCCGACTCGATGACTCGATCCACCGTCACCTTGCCGTCCGGGAAACCATCCGCCCACATCGTGCTGTACGCACGAGAGCCATCGGCGCCCTCGAAGGTGTCGCCCGACCCGACGATGGTGATCGTCGCGTCGGGCGCCATCGCCTCGGCCATCTCGTCGAAGCTCCGCTCGTTCCACGCCTCGTGCAACCTGCGCGCTAGATCAGCGTTGTCTGCCATTTGAGCCGCTCTGGCGCCAGCCCGCCACGGTCCACGCTAGTACCGCGCCCAGCCGGGAGCAACGAGATCCGGGGCCCAGCTGGTCAGGGTCGGGAACCGCTCAGCAGAGGTGGAGAGACATGGTGTTCAGGTCCCGCTACATGCCCTGTGAGGACTGCGGCGCGTCCGTGGACAGGGTCGGCGCCCCGCACCACGAGTGCTCGTCCGAACGCCTGGCCGACTACCGGATGTTCGCGTTGCGAGACGACGTCGCTCGGCTCGAGACGGGGGTGCGCCACTACCTGGACACGGCCGCCGGGCGATTCGAGTGCTGGCTCGCTGCCCGACAGGTCCGCCGGCAGGCGTGACGCGGCCACGTGAGCCCGCAGGGGTCTAGCGAGTCACCGCCCCGGTGTACCTCTCGCGCCCCCGGGTGGGATGCCTGCGCCTGTCCCTCGGGTCGTACCTCATCACCATGTCGCCGTTGCCGCTCCACCCCTCGTAGGCGCCGGTCCCGCTGATGATCCTCCATGGGCCGCGTTGCGTGTCGCCTGCCGGCAACCCGGGGTCGAAGCCCACCCTCAGCGTGCCGTCCCGGCAGGTGATCGTCCGGTCCACCAGTCCGATCTCGGGAGTCCCGTGCTGGTCCGTCGCCGTGCCGCCCGGGCAGAAGGGCGAACCCCCCACGGTGGAGCCGTCCAGGATGTCGACCGTGGGCAGATCCACACGCGTCCTGATCAGGATCGCTTCCGCCGCACCGACTGACGCCGACTTGCCGGGGTCCTCGCCGTCTCCGCCCTCGCACCCGGTCACGGCGACCATCGTCAGCGCCGTCGCCACCGCGATCGGCATGACATTGAACCGTCGACCCACCCGTTCTTCACTCCTTCCCACGTATCCGCCCCGTCGGACCTCCAGCGTCGTCCGGGCGCCGCGAAACCACCAGCCCCCAGCGGCGATCACGTCGGTCAGCCAAGGAACTGGCTCTGTCCGAACTCGGGCAGGACGACCGGGCGGTCGTCGAGCCACTGGACGAGCCAGGCGATGTTGCCCCAGGCCGTGTAGGCGGGGGCCCCGGCCTCGACCGTGGGGTCGCCGTAGCGGATCGTGCTGCCGTCGGCGTCGGTCAGGGGCCGCGAGGACGGCGGGGTGGGGCAGGTGGTGCAGCGCGTCGTCCAGATGGAGCGGACGCGAGGATTTGAACCTCGACCCCTTCCCTGGAAGGGAAGCGTGCTGCCACTACACCACGTCCGCGGAGCCACCTTCTGACGAGGCCGGCACGTTCGTAGTATGGACCACCTCCAGGACCGTCCGAGCACCAGGTCCCAGCAGCGCTCGTCAGGTCGTATCTCCCGGGACCCTCGGGTCTCTTCCCAAGAGATCGCTCGTCCGGTCGGGACGACGACAGTCCGTGTGGAGGAGATGGTCATGGTGGAGCTGACGCAGACGATCGGGATCGGGGTCGTAGACATACAGCACGCGGCGCTCGAGGAGGCGCGGCGGCTGATGCGCGAGGCGAAGGGCGACCGGCGGGTGGCCACGGGCCTGGGGTTCGAGCGGCTGCACGACCTGGGCTGGATCTCCGCGGACGAGCGGGACCTGCTCCACAGGATGCACGAGCTCGGGTTCGACGCCACCGCGAAGCAGAAGGATGACGGATCAGCCGCCACGGTCGCGTATCTCGAGGTGCGCCGCATGTACAACGGCATGCTCGCCAAGGGCGACACCGGACCGGTCGCCCTGACCCTGGCCGCCGGCGCCGTCGGATCGTACGAACCCGTCCCGAGCGAGGACGGCGGCACCGTGGTCTATGCCA
>NZ_JBFUMD010000369.1:0-4030 GCF_054049555.1 Nocardioides sp. P5_C9_2 | reverse complement strand
CTTGTAGCCCGCCATCTGCTCCTTGCCCCACGCCACGAGCTCCTCGGGCGTCACGTCGACGTCCTTCTCGGGGATGACGACGGCCTTGATCTCCTCGCCGTGGCTCTCGTCGGGGACGCCGATGACGGCGGCGAGGCTGACCGCGGGGTGCGTCATCAGCACCTCCTCGATCTCGCGCGGGTACACGTTGTAGCCGCCGCGGATGATCATGTCCTTGGAGCGGTCGACGATGTAGTACCAGCCGTCCTCGTCCTTGCGGCCGAGGTCGCCGGAGCGGAACCAGCCGTCGTGGATCGCCTCGGCGGTCGCGTCGGGCCGGTCGTGGTAGCCCTTCATGATGTTGGGGCCCTTGATGGCGATCTCGCCCACGTCGCCCTCGGCGTCGTCCCAGCTGCCGGGCTCGGGGTTGATCAGCCTCATCTCGACGCCGGGGATCGGGACGCCGATCGAGCCGACCCGGACCTCCTGCCCGTACGGCGAGAAGCTCGCCACCGGGGACGTCTCCGACAGGCCGTAGCCCTCGAGGATGATCACGCCGAACTTCTTCTCGAAATCCTTGTGGACCTCCACCGGCAGGGCCGACCCGCCGGCTGCGGCGATCCGCAGCCTGTCGGCCAGCGCGTGGGCGTCGACGCCGGAGTCGGCGAGGGCACCCAGCAGACCCCAGTACATCGTCGGGACGCCCGCGAAGAAGGTGACGCCCTCCGCGGCCATCGTCTTGAGCGCGGCGTCGGCGTCGAAGCGCGGCAGCATCACCACCGTGCCGCCGTACGCGAACCCGGCGTTCTGGATGACCGTCTGGCCGAAGGAGTGGAAGAGCGGCAGCACGCACAGGTAGGTGTCGGGCCGGTCGGCGTCGGCACCGAAGAGGTCCTTGCCGGCGACGGCGTTGGAGTACATGTTGCGGTGCCGCAGCTCGGCGCCCTTGGGCTGGCCGGTGGTCCCGGACGTGTAGAGGATGACCGCGGTGTCGTCGTCGTCCACGGCCACGGTGTCGAACGTCGGCGGCTGACCGACCAGGGCCTGTCCGAGCGTCTCGGTGCCCTCGATGGGCGACGCGGCGGCCGGGTCGGCGGTGATCATGAAGAAGTGCTCGCAGCCCTCGGTGGCCTCGAAGCCCTCGAACCCGGCCTGCCCGATCGGCAGCTCCGGGGTGCCCTGGAAGCAGACGTACGCCTTCGCGCTCGAGTCGGCCAGGTGGTAGGCCACCTCGCGGCCCTTGAGCAGCACGTTGAGCGGCACCACGGTCGCCCCGGCCTTGAGGATCCCGTAGTAGACGATCGGGAAGTACGGCAGGTTCGGGCAGCTCAGCGCCACCTTGTCCCCCGGCTCGATGCCCCGGGAGACCAGCAGGTTCGCGACCTGGTTGGCCGCAGCGTTCACCTGGGCGTAGGTCAGCCGGGCGCTCTGCCCGCCCGGCATGGCGAGGACGACGGCCTCCCGGTCGGCGTACTGGGCGGCGGAGGTCTCGAGCAACGAGGAGAGGTTCGGCATGGCGCCAACCTACTCAGCGGTGGTGACGCCCGTCACCCGTCGTCTCGCGCTGCGTCCTCCGCCAGGATCGCGCCGGCCTTGCGGACGTCCGCGGCGACGGCCGGACCGGCCAGCCGGCCGGCGAGGGCGGCGGGCACCGCCCACAGGCCACGACCCCCGACGGCGCCGCTGACCTCGACACGGCACCCCCGCGGCGTACGGGCGAAGCGCAGCGACAGCGTCGCCTCCACCCCGCGCCACCAGCCCCGCTCGGCCCACACGTGCGGCGGGTCCATCTCGATGATCTCCAGACGCGGGCGCACCCCGACCGCGGTCGTCTCCACCCAGCGCTGGCCGAGGTGCGGCTCCTCATCGGCCGGCACCGCCACCGAGCGCAGCGACGACTGCCACTGCGGCCGGTTGCGCGGGTCGGAGAGGAAGGCGTACGCCGTCTCGAGCGGGACGGGCAGGTCGACGCTCGCGCTGAACGCGGTCAGAACGACTCCCCCGTCAGCCGCTCGTAGGCCTCCACGTAGCGCGAGCGGGTGCGCTCGACGACCTCGGGCGGCAGCGGTGGCGGGACGTCGCCGGAGGCCCGGTCCCAGCCGGACTCGGGCGAGGTGAGCCAGTCGCGGACGATCTGCTTGTCGTACGACGGCTGCGCGCGGCCGGGCTGCCAGACGTCGGCGGGCCAGAAGCGCGACGAGTCGGGCGTGAGCACCTCGTCGGCCAGCACGGTGGCCCCGTCGGGCCGGGCGCCGAACTCGACCTTGGTGTCGGCCAGGATGATGCCGCGGGTGCGGGCCAGCTCGTGGGCCCGGCCGTAGACCTCCATGGTGAGCATCCGCAGCTCGGCCGCCTCGTCGTCGCCGACGGCCTCGACGACCGCCTCGTAGTCGACGTTCTCGTCGTGGTCACCCACGGCGGCCTTGGTGGCCGGGGTGAAGATCGGCTCGGGGAGCCGGGAGCCGTCCTGGAGGCCGGCGGGCAGCCTGATGCCGCACACCTCACCGGTGTGCCGGTAGTCGAGCAGCCCGGACCCGGTCAGGTAGCCGCGGGCCACGCACTCGACCGGATACATGTCGAGGGCCTCGCAGATCACCGCCCTGCCGCGGACGGCGTCGGGGACGTCCGTCGACACGACGTGGTGCGCGACGAGCCCCTTGAGCTGGTCGAACCACCACAGCGACATCCGGGTGAGGATCTCGCCCTTGTCCGGGATGGTCGTGTCGAGCACGAAGTCGTAGGCCGAGATCCGGTCGCTGGCCACCATGAGCAGGCGACCGGCGTGCTCACCGGACTCGATGCGGTAGAGATCACGCACCTTGCCCGAGTGCAGGTGGGTGGCGCCGTCGAGCGCCGGGGCATCGGGGATGTTGTGGTCGGCCACGTGGCCGAGCCTAGCGGCGTACGACGCCGGGCCGGTCGGAGATCTTGGCGGCGGACCACCGGCAGGCCATCGCCCCGATCCCCGCCGCCATCACCAGCAGCGGCGCGGCCCAGGAGCCCACCGGCAGCCCCGCGAGCGCCAGGACCCCGACGACGAGGACCGGCGTGGCCAGCAGCCCCACGGTCGTGGCGCGCCGACGGGCCTCTGCGCGCGGCCGGCCACGACCCACGACGACGGCGACCAGGCAGCCGACGGCCAGGCCGACGATCGCGCCGAGCGCGAGCCCGACCCCGCTGCCGATGACCAGACCGGCGACCGGCTGCCCGGGGAGGAGGAAGATCAGCAGGCCCCAGAGGGCACCGACCGGGAGGCCGGCCGCGGCCCCCAGGAGCAGCCCGGCGCCGAGCCACCGCGGGTCGGGCGACCTCCGCCGGGACTCGTCCACGGGGTCAACCTAGCGGTGCAGCCACCAGGACATCTTGCGCGTGATCCACGGCAGCAGCACGTATGTCATCAGCGGGGTCATCACGAGCACGGTCAGCAGCACCCGCAGCGGCAGCGGCCACTCGATGATCGGGGTGTGGCCCAGCACCCAGTTGGCGGCCAGGCTGAGCGGGAAGAAGACCAGGAAGATGGTGCACGCCTGCTTCCACCGCGGCGGCGCCTTCGGGACCGGGGTGAGGGACTCGACGGCGGCCGGCTCGTCGAACCAGCCCTCGATGCCCGTACGCCGCTCGGTCCGGGTCGACTCGATGCGCCCCTGCGCCGCCTCCAGCCACCAGGCGCGCTGCGGGCTGGCCTCCCACCGGGCCAGGGCATCGGCGTCGGCGAAGCGGTAGAGCATGTGCCACTCGGGCGAGTCCTCGGAGGGCCGCACCCAGCCGGAGCCGAGGAAGCCGTCGAAGTTCTCGGCCAGCGACGTGCCGGCCTGCACCCAGGCGCGCATCTCCGTCTCCTGGGACGGGTCGATGTGCCGGGTGACCGAGACGGTGACGGGAGCGGACATGCCACCCAGTGTCGGGGGTGCGCACGCGTCGTACCGAACCGGCGGCGACGGGATCTGCGACACACCCGGCCGACGGCGCGGCCGACGGAGCAGTGGCAGAACGGTGACAGGACAATCAATACTGACTTACTCTACTAAGACACTCCACCCATCCCCCCGGG
>NZ_JBFUMD010000368.1:0-4045 GCF_054049555.1 Nocardioides sp. P5_C9_2 | reverse complement strand
CCGTACACCTCGACAGTCCCGGCGGTGGGGGAGGTGAGGCCGAGCAGCATGTCGACGGTCGTGGTCTTGCCGGCGCCGTTGGGCCCGAGGAAGGCCACGATCTCGCCGGGGGTCACGGTCAGGTCGACGGCGTCGACCGCGGTGACGGTGGTGCCGTCGGGGAGACGGAAGGTCTTGGTGAGTCCGGTGGCGCGGATGGCCGCGGGAGGGGTGTGGATGCTCATGCCCCCAGCGTGGCTGCCCGGGCGACCCGGGTCCCGGCCCACATGTCACGACCTCCCCATGACGGGTGTCATGGGGAGGTCGTGGGGGTCCTTCAGGTCGTGCGGGCCGACCGGGTCAGAACGCGGCCTCGTCGAGGTCCATCAGCGACAGGTCGGTGCCCTCGGCGATGGCCCGCTCGGCGGTGAGCCGCGGCAGGTTGGTCCGGGCGAAGAACTGCGCCGCCGCGACCTTGCCCTCGTAGAACGCGGTGTCCTTGCCCGCGTCCCCGGCGAGCTTGGTGAGCGCGACCTCGGCCTGCCGCAGCAGCAGCCATGCGCACACCACGTCACCCAGGGCCATCAGCAGGCGGGTCGTGTTGAGGCCCACCTTGTAGATGTTGCGCAGGTCGCCACCCTCGGCGGAGGCGTCGGCCGACATCAGGTCGTTGATCATGTGGCCGACGATGGCGTTGGCGTCCTCGAGCCCGGTCGCCAGCAGCTGGCGCTCGACCTTGAGGCGGCCGTTGCCCGCCTCGCTCGCGACGAAGCCCTCGATCTCCTTCGCCAGGTGACCCAGCGCGCGGCCCTGGTCCTTGACGATCTTGCGGAAGAAGAAGTCCTGGCCCTGGATCRCCGTGGTGCCCTCGTAGAGGGTGTCGATCTTGGCGTCGCGGACGTACTGCTCGACCGGGTACTCCTGGAGGAAGCCGGAGCCGCCGAAGGTCTGCAGCGACTCGGTGCCCAGCAGCACCCAGGAGCGCTCGGATCCGTAGCCCTTGACGATGGGCAGCAGCAGGTCGTTGACCGCCGCCGCCAGCTCGTCCTTCTCGCCCGCGTGCTCGGCGATCATGACCCGGTCCTGCCAGGTGGCCGTGTAGAGCACCAGGGCGCGCATGGCCTCGGCGAACGACTTCTGTGTCATCAGCGAGCGGCGCACGTCGGGGTGGTGGGTGATCGTCACCCGCGGCGCGGTCTTGTCGGCCGCCTGGGTCAGGTCGGCGCCCTGGACGCGCTCCTTGGCGTACTCGAGGGCGTTGAGGTAGCCGGTCGAGAGCGTGGCGATGGCCTTGGTGCCGACCATCATCCGGGCGTTCTCGATGACGTCGAACATCTGCGCGATGCCGTTGTGGACCTCGCCCAGCAGCCAGCCCCGGGCGGGCTCGCCGCCGCCGACCTGCGGGTCGCCGAAGGTGACCTCGCAGGTGTTGGAGACCTTGATGCCCATCTTGTGCTCGACGTTGGTGACGTAGACGCCGTTGCGCTCGCCGGTGAGCTCACCGGTCTGGTGGTCGAAGTGGTACGTCGGCATCCAGAACAGCGACAGGCCCTTGGTGCCCGGGCCGCCGGCACCCTCGACCCCCTCGGGACGGGCCAGGACGAGGTGCATCGTGTTGTCGCTGAGGCCACCCTCGGCGGAGGTGATGAAGCGCTTGACGCCGGTGACGTTCCAGGAGCCGTCCTCGTTGGGGGTGGCCTTGGTGCGGCCGGCGCCGACGTCGGAGCCCGCGTCGGGCTCGGTCAGCACCATGGTGCACGGCCACTGGCGCTCGACCATGATCTCGGCGACGCGCCGGTCGCGGTCGTTGCCGTTGTTGTGGACGACACCGGCGAACGGCGGGCCGGCGGCGTACATCCACACGGGGGCGTTGGCGCCCAGCACCATCTCGCCCATGGCCCACACGAGCGAGGACGGGGCGGGGGTGCCGCCGAGCTCCTCGCGGATCTGGAGACGCCAGTACTCGGAGTCCATCCAGGCCTGGTAGCTCTTCTTGAAGGAGTCGGGCACGGGTGCCGTGTGGGTCTGGGGGTCGAAGACCGGCGGGTTGCGGTCGCTGTCGACGTACGACGCGGCGAGGTCGTCGCGCGAGAGACGCGCCACCTCGGCGAGGATCTCGCGAGCGGTCTCACCGTCGACCTCGGCGAAGGGACCCTGGCCGAGGACCTCGTCCCGGCCGAGCACCTCGAAGAGGTTGAACTCGATGTCGCGCAGGTTGCTCTTGTAGTGGCTCACGATCCACCTATTCCGTTTCGGGGCACCGGTCCCACGAGGGATCCGGTCCAGTGGTGGCCGGCCCCGCGGAGCGGGTCCGGCGGCGAGCAGCCCGTGCTGCTACTCGCCAGTAACAAAATGATGCCTCGCCGATCGCCCCCGCGCAACACGAACGCCACATGTCGCGGATCACTGATGATGGGTACGACCGCGCCTTGACCCACTTGATTACGTATATCTACTCTCTAGATAGACATACGCAGAAGAAGGGTCGCACCTCCATGCGCAAGCTCATCGTGCTCGGCTTCGTCGGGCTCATCGCACAGCTCATCGACGGATCCCTGGGCATGGCCTACGGGGTCACGTCCTCCACCCTGCTGATCGCTGCCGGTGTCGCCCCGGCCGCCGCGTCYGCGGCCGTCCACTTCTCCGAGATCGGGACCTCGCTGGTCTCGGGGGCCTCGCACCACCGCCTCGGCRACGTCGACTGGCGCACCGTCTCGATCCTCGCCGTCCCCGGCTTCGTCGGCGCGTTCATCGGCGCGACGGCCCTGTCCAACCTGGACGCCGCGATCGCCAAGCCGATCGTCGCCACGATCCTGCTGGGCCTCGGCGTGTACGTCATCTACCGGTTCCTGCGCCTGGGCGGTCGCCGACCGCAGTTCAAGGCGCGCCCCTCCGCGGGGTTCCTGGCCCCGATGGGCCTGGTGGCCGGCGCCCTCGACGCCATCGGCGGCGGCGGGTGGGGCCCGGTCGGGACGACCTCGCTGCTCTCCAGCGGGCGCCTCGAGCCCCGCAAGGTGGTCGGCTCGATCGACACCTCGGAGTTCGTGGTCGCCGTGGGCGGGTCCCTGGGCTTCATCCTCGCGCTGGGCAGCCAGGGCATCAACTGGGGCTACGCCGGAGCCCTGCTGGCCGGTGGCGTCGTCGCCGCGCCCATCGCCGCGTGGCTGGTCAAGCACCTCGCCGCCCGGGTGCTCGGCGTCGCGGCCGGCGGCCTGATCGTGCTCACCAACACCAAGACGGTGCTCGAGTCGCTCGGCGCCAGCGGCATCGTGGTCGGCCTGGCCGCAGCCGTCCTCTTCACCCTGTGGGTGACGGGCATCGCCTGGGCGGTCAAGCAGGAGCGTCTCGCCCGCGAGGTCGCCGACGACCGTCCGATGGAGCCGGCGGCGGTCTGAGGGACGGGCCCGGGAGAGGCTCGGGGCCCGAGGTGGAGTGAGTTGGGCGACTTGTCTGACAAACTCCTCCCATGCGCGTCTCCGCCAAGGCCGACTATGCCCTCCGGGCTCTGATCGAGATCGCCGTCCGCGCGGACGGCTCCGCGGTGAGCGCCGAGCAGCTCGGCAAGGCGCAGGACATCCCCCACGGGTTCCTGCAGGCCATCCTCGCCGACCTGCGTCGCGCCGACATCGTGGTGTCCCAGCGCGGCCAGTCGGGCGGGTGGCGCTTCGCGCGCGGACCCGAGACGGTCACCGTCGCGGACGTCATCCGGGCCGTCGACGGCCCGCTCGTGTCGGTCTACGGCCTGCGGCCCGAGGCGGTCGCGTACGGCGACTCGGCGCAGGTGCTCCAGCWCGTCTGGATCGCGGCGCGCAGCTCCTTGCGTGGAGTCTTCGAAGGGGTGTCGATCCAGGACCTGGCCGACGGCACCCTGCCGCCCGAGGTCGCCTCGCTCACGACCGACGACGACGCCTGGCAGCCGCACTGAACGACCCTGAGCTTCCGCGCAGGTGAGTGGAACTTCAGAGCCGGTGCCGGACGAGGTCGGCTTGCTGACCGCCGCCGACGACGCCTGGCAGCCGCACTAGGCAGCGACGTCGCGGCGCCGGCGGCCGAGCTTGGCCAGCCG
>NZ_JBFUMD010000367.1:0-4055 GCF_054049555.1 Nocardioides sp. P5_C9_2 | reverse complement strand
CTCCTGCCGCGCTCCGGTCCGCACGGACCGAGGGTGCAGACCCGGACGATCATGAGCCGGGCAGTGTTCGTCAGAGGCCGCTGCAGCACACCGGGTGGGACATCTCCCTCCCGGACCTACGAACGAGAACGGGATACAGCCGTGCGCACGTACAGCCCCAAGCCCGCTGACATCCAGCGAGAGTGGCTCGTCATCGACGCCACCGACGTGGTCCTGGGACGCCTCGCCGTCCAGACCGCCAATCTCCTCCGCGGCAAGCACAAGCCGACCTTCGCCCCGCACATGGACATGGGTGACTTCGTCATCATCGTCAATGCGGACAAGGTCGCCCTCTCGGGCAACAAGAAGGTCACCAAGCTGGCCTACCGCCACTCGGGCTACCCGGGCGGTCTGTCCGCCACGCCCTTCGGCGAGCTGCTCGAGAAGGACGCCCGCAAGGCCATCGAGAAGGCTGTCTGGGGCATGYTCCCCAAGAACAAGCTCGGCCGCCAGGTGCTGAAGAAGCTCAAGGTGTACGCCGGCCCGAACCACCCCCACGCGGCCCAGCAGGCCATCCCGTTCGAGATCTCCCAGGTCTCCCAGTAATCCCGATCGAGGACTCATCAATGACTGACAACATCGAGAGCACCGAGGTCGAGGAGACCTTCGAGACCAACGCCGAGGGCGTTGCCTACAGCTCCGAGAGCTCCCCGTCCGCCGACACCCCCGCCCGCCCGGCGACCATCGCGCCCGCCGGCGCCACCGGTCGTCGCAAGGAGGCCGTCGCCCGCGTCCGGATCGTTCCGGGCACCGGCGAGATCACGGTCAACGGCCGCTCGCTCGACAGCTACTTCCCCAACAAGCTGCACCAGCAGATCGTGAACGAGCCGTTCACCAGCCTGCAGCTCGAGGGCCGCTTCGACGTGATCGCCCGCCTGCACGGTGGCGGCATCGCCGGTCAGGCCGGGGCCCTGCGCCTCGGCATCGCCCGGTCGCTCAACGCCGTGGACGAGGAGGCCAACCGCGCCACGCTCAAGAAGGCCGGGCTGCTCACGCGTGACGCCCGCGCCGTCGAGCGCAAGAAGGCCGGTCTCAAGAAGGCCCGCAAGGCTTCGCAGTTCTCGAAGCGCTGATCGTGTGACGTCGAGCTCCATGTCTCGACTCTTCGGCACGGACGGGGTCCGGGGCCTGGCGAACGCCTCCTTGACGGCGGAGCTGGCCCTGGACCTGTCCGTGGCCGCGGCCCATGTCCTGGCCGACCGCGGAGAGTTCGCGGGGCACCGTCCCCGCGCCGTGGTGGGTCGGGACACGCGCATCTCCGGACAGTTCCTCGAGGCGGCCGTGGTCGCCGGGCTGGCCTCCGCCGGTGTCGACGTGCTGCTGCTCGGCGTCCTGCCGACCCCGGGCGTGGCGCACCTGACCGACAAGCTCGGCGTCGACCTCGGCGTCATGCTGTCGGCCTCGCACAACCCGATGCCCGACAACGGCATCAAGTTCCTCGCCCGCGGCGGGCACAAGCTCGACGACGCCATCGAGGTCGCCATCGAGCGACGGATGCGCGAGGAGTGGCGACGCCCCACGGGTGGCGACGTCGGTCGGGTCACGACGTACGACGCCGCGGTCACCGACTACGCCGCCCACCTCGTCGGCGCGACGACCAGGCCCCTGGAGGGTCTCAAGGTCGTCCTCGACTGCGCGGAGGGCGCGGCCTACCAAGCCGGGCCGCTGGCCCTGCGCGAGGCCGGCGCCGAGGTGATCGCCATCCATGCGTCCCCCGACGGACTCAACATCAACGACAACTGCGGCTCGACGCACCTCGGCTCGCTGCAGCGTGCGGTCGTCGAGCACGGTGCCGCCGCCGGCTTCGGCCTCGACGGTGACTCGGACCGCTGCCTGGCCGTCGACCACGAGGGCAACATCGTCGACGGGGACCAGATCCTCGCCGTCCTCGCGCTGGCCATGCGCGACGAGGGACGCCTCGCCAAGGACACCGTCGTGGCGACGGTGATGAGCAACCTCGGCTTCGTGCAGGCGCTGCGCGGGGCCGGCATCGGCGTACGCCAGACCAAGGTCGGCGACCGCTACGTCCTCGAGGCGATGAAGGTCTCCGGCTACTCACTCGGTGGTGAGCAGTCGGGGCACGTGATCCTCTCCGACCACGCCACCACCGGCGACGGGATCCTGACCGCGCTCAAGGTGCTCGAGCGGATGGCGGCCACGGGACAGTCGCTCCAGCAGCTGGCCGGCGTGATGATCCGCCTCCCGCAGGTGCTCGTCAACGTCCCCGACGTCGACAAGGCCCGCACCGACGACGACGCCGTGCTCGCCGCGGCGGTCGCGGAGGAGGAGGCCGCGCTCGGTGACACCGRCCGGATCCTGCTGCGCCCCTCGGGCACCGAGGCCCTCGTGCGCGTCATGGTGGAGGCGCCGACCTCCGAGCTCGCGCACTCCGTCGCGCACCGGCTCGCCGACGTGGTCAAGCGCCAGCTCGCCCTCTGAGCGGCCGGCCCGGAAACTGCGTCGCACGCTGCGGGTCGCTGGCCTAGGGTCGCCGCCGTGAGCATCGAGATCCGGCCCGTCGACCCGCACGACGAGGCCGCCCTGCGGGTGTGGTGGGAGGTCGGTGCCGCCGCTACCGCCGAGCGCCCCGGCCACCCGTGGCCGGCATGGGAGGTCAGCCGCACCGCGCTGCCCGCGGACAACCCGGAGCGCGACAGCACGCTTCTCGGGGCCTTCGACGGCCCCGCGATGGTCGGGTCGGCGCTGCTCCTGACCCCGCTGAAGGAGAACCTGCACACCGCCTCGTCCGACCTCTACGTCCTGCCGACCCGTCGTCGCGAGGGCATCGGCACGCGCCTGCTGACCGAGGTGGAGTCCCGGGCGGTGGCGAGGGGCCGCACCACGCTGCAGGGCGAGGCCTTCGTGCCGCCGGGGGAGAGTGGGCCGTCCGAGGCGTTCGCCCTGGCGAGGGGGTGGCTCGTCGCGAGCAGGGAGGGCTTCAAGGAGCTGGTGCTCGACGAGTACGCCGCCCGGCGTGACGACCTCGTCGCCGGGATCGGTGACCGGGCCGGCGGCTACCGCATCGTCACCTTCGACACGGTGTGTCCCGACGAGCACGTCGAGTCCTTCGGCCGGCTGCTCGGGATGCTGATCTCCGAGATCCCGCTGGGCGACCTTGACCTCGCGGACTCCGAGTGGCCCTCGGCACGGCTGCGCGCCGCCGAGGCGCGCCTCGTGTCGATCGGCCGGCACGTGCTCACCGCGCTGGCGATCGGTCCCGACGGGGAGGTCGCGGGCTCCAGCGACGTCCGCGTCAACGACGCCGACCCCACCCACGGGCAGGTCGGGGTCACCCTCGTCGCCCCGGCCCACCGGGGCCACCGCCTGGGACTCGCGCTCAAGGTCGCCACCCACGACCTCGCCCGCGCGTCGTACCCGCAGTGCGTCTCGGTCGACACCTGCAACGCCGAGGTCAACGCGCACATGAACGCGGTCAACGAGGCGCTCGGCTACCGCAGCATCGAGACGCTGCTGGAGCTGCAGAAGGTCCGCTGAGGCCCCTCCCGGCCAACGTCATGGGAAGCGGCTGCCCTGGCGACGACCTTCCATGACGTTGTCGCGCGGCTCCGCGGGACGGTGGGCCACGTGGTGTCCACAGGCGGTGCTGAGCGATGTCCCCTCCACCGCGAGGACGTCGAGGAAGGTCCTGGGGCACGGACCGCCCGAGGCTTGCCGCATGGACGGGGACGACACGCTACGACGATCGCGCAGCGGGCCCGGCGATCGTGACCGCATCCTGGGCGACGTACGCCGGCTGGCCGAGGGGCAGGGCGACGTGGTGTCGCGTCGACAGCTCTATGCCCTGGGCATGACGCGCGGGGAGGTGCGCGCCCAGGTGCGGGCGCGACGCTGGCAGCGGGTGTGGAGCCGGTCGCTCTGCGTCCACACGGGCGAGGTGTCGGCGAAGGGACGCTGGTGGGCTGCGACCTTCGAGGGCGGGAGTCGGGCCGTGCTCGACGGTGCCTCGTCGCTGATCGCCTCCGGGCTGACCGGCTATGACTGCGCGACCCTCCGGG
>NZ_JBFUMD010000366.1:0-4069 GCF_054049555.1 Nocardioides sp. P5_C9_2 | reverse complement strand
ACCCACGACTGCTCGGGCGCGATCCGGCCGGCGCCGAGCACCGTGTAGCGGAACGTGCCGACCGCGTCGGCGACCGAGCCACCGGTCAGCACCGCGGTCTGAGTCGCGCCGGGATCGAGGTTGGGGCCGAGGATGGTGATGGAGGCCTCGTCGCCGACGAGGTCGACGAGGTCCTTGCGCACGTCGCGGGGTGAGTTGATGCCGGTGTAGACGAGCAGGGCGTTGCCGGACTCGATGCCGAGCTCCTTTCCCCACTCCTCGTTGACCACCGCGTCCACCTGCGGCACCTGCGGGGCGTAGGCCCCGATGTGGACGCGCGCGGCATCCTTGTCGTTGCCGAGCTTGAGGTAGCCGTCCTTGTCCTGCAGCGTGCGTCCGACGGCCTTGTCGATGGCCAGCTCTCCGCCGGCCACGCGGTCCCACACCTCCTGGAGCTCCGCGCTCGCGTACGGCGTGTAGTTGCGGTACGTCGCCGGGTCGACCGCGGCGACGGTGATGACGCCGTTCTGCACACCGAAGTCACCGAGGGACAGCCGTTCGACCCGCTCGACGCGACGGAAGCGCGAGATCCGCCTCACCAGCTCGTCGCTGAGCGGCTCCTTGGAGTAGATGCGCAGGTCGGGGCCGACCAGCGTGCCGGTCCGCCTCCCCGGCGGGTCGACGGCGTGCTCGGGGTCGGCGACCGGGACGGCGGTCGCGCCGTTCTTGCCGTCACCGTCGCCCGACGGCTCGGGTGAGGCGCTGCTGGATGCGGTCGTCCCAGGGTCCGGGCCGTCGGCGGCGTCGACCGGGTCGCCGTTGCTGCACGCAGTGGTCAGGGCGAGACAGAGCGCGGCGGCCAGCAGTACGGCAGCCAGGCGTCGTGCTCGCGTCATTGCTCCCCCTCTCCGGAGCCCAGCGTAGGCACGTGGTCGGAACCGCGGACCGGATCCCCAGAGTCGACGCAGCGCTTTCAGCCGCGCGGCGCTCGAAACCACGTCACGCGCAGAGAGACGTTCTATGGCGTACGACGACGTGGCGGGGTGCCCTCCCCGCTGCTTGGGGACTGGTCGCCCCGCAGTTTCTCGAGCCAGCCACGGACCCTCCCCACACTTCTTCGCGGCCGCGCGATGCGCTGATGCTCACGGGCCAGCAGGACGCGCAGGCGCGCTGCCTCGGCCTCCGCGCCGGCCAACCTGTCCTCCACGTCGTCCAGCTGGGCCCGCTGGCGCTTCCCGAGCTCTTCCGCAGCGTCGAGCCTCACTCGTGCGTCCCGCATCATCCATGTCTCACCGGTCGGCATCAGCATCGGTCGCGCGTCGACGCGACCGAAGAGGGCCTGGAGGTTGTCGTCCCACTCGGACTGCGGGTGCTCCGTCCGCGAGGAGGGGCGGTCGCGCCACCAGTGATATATCGCCAGGGTCCGATCGATCGTGGTCACGCCCGTGATCTGCGCTGCACGCAGGAGGAAGTCATAGTCCTCCATCGTGGTCATCGACTCATCGAACGACAGGCCGAAGTCGGTGTGGAGGGACCTGGGGAAGACGAACCCGATCGGGGGTGACTGGTTGGCCGTGACGTGCTCGAAGAGCGAGAAGTGTCGGCTGTAGCAGGACTCCGGCGGACCCGTCGACCTCACACCTGGCAACCCGTGGACGTCGGTGGTCGTCACGTCCTGACGCACGGTCCGGACGCGCAGGATGCGGCCTGCGTGCTCGCGCTCCGCATGAGCAAGCTCGACCACCCAGGTGGCGAGCACCAGGTCGTCGTCGTCGAAGACACTGACGTACCGGCCGCGCGCGTTCTCCAGACCGAGGTTCAGCGGCGCTGACCGCTCGCCACGGTCGAGCAGGAGGAGCCGGATCCGGTCCCGAAGGAAGTCCGGCTGCTCCTCGATGACCCGTCGGACCTCTGCCTGCTCCGCGGGCGCCGTCCGGTGCGCGACCACCAGGACCTCGAAGTCGGTGACGGTCTGCCCGGCCAGGGCGAGGAGGGCTTCACGCAGCTCCTGGATGCGTCGCCCCTGCGTGCGCACGATGACGCTGAGGAAGACGTCCCCCTGGCTGTCCGCGGCCGAGACCTCGTCCTGCTCGGACCCGGCCGCGGTGACGGCCCACACGAACTCGGTGGTCGTCGCATGGGGCTCGGCCTGATTGCGGACGCCCCGCAGCCAGTCGCCGATCGTGGAGCTCTCGGACAGGGCGACGTGGCCCTCAGGAAAGTGCTGGTCGCTGTGCGGCAGCACCATGTTGCGCTCCGCGACCCTGACCAGGGCGCCGCGTTGCAGCTCTCGCTCGAGCGAGGCGGCGCTGTGGAGCGGGTGACGAGTGCGGTCCGGCCGCCCGACATCTGGGTCGTCCCACCTCCCGAGGAGGTTCTTGACCGCGACGTCGTAGTGCGTGACGTTGGGGGCCGAGATCACCGCAACACCGCCGTCGCGGGCGAGCAGTCGACCCACGTAGGCCAGGGCGGGCGACCCGTGCTCGAGACCTCCGAGGAGCGTGACGGAGGCGACCACCCGGTCCCCGAGGACCTGGTCCAGTCGATCGAACGCCGCCGGATCGCTGAGGTCCGCCTGGTGAGCCTCGTAGCCGCGCTCGCGGAGGTCCTGCACTCGCCTCGGGTCGACGTCGGCCCCCACGTAACCCAGGCCGAGGCGATCGCCGACAGGCCCCGCCAGATGGCCCTCGCCACAGCCAAGGTCGACGTGGACGGCTCCCTCAGGTCGCCCGGTCACCACGTGCTCCGACAGCAGGTCGAGGACGTGGCCGTGCGTACTGGCAGGCGTGCCGGAGGCGCTCGCGTCGGAATCCCTCATGTCCTGTACCGATGCTCCGCATGGAAGCCGTCCTGGAAGTAGCCGATCTCATGGGCGTCGTCTCGTCGAGGCACCAGTAGTCCTCGGTCGCGACGCTCCCTGAAGACGTCGGCCGCCTCGTGGAGTGCCCGGACCGACGACCTGTCGTAGTCGGCGAGCAGGGCGTCGAGGACGTCGTCACGCGACCACTTGTGCGCCAGCAGGAGCGCCGCCTGGGCGGAGCCGATCTGCTCCTCGGAGGTCGGGGCCTCGTCGCCGTCCTCGGTGAACACCGCGTCGGTGAACACGATGGCCGCCGGCTGGAAGACCACGTGACAGCCCGCTTCGCGGACCATCCAGGAGTAGTCCACGTCCGCGCCCTCCTCCACGAACGTCTGCTCGTCGAAGCCGCCGACCTTCTCGAACAGGGAGCGGGGCGTCATCGCGAACGCCAGGGAGGCCGACGAGGTGTGGCCGGTTCCTGTGTCGTAGGCCTTGGGATGCTCGATCGGGAGCCGCTTGGCCTCCGCCAGGCCCGTGGTGGGTTCGTCGAAGGTGCCCAGCAGGCGCCACGGCGCGCGTGCATCGGGGATGACCCCCGGATCGCAGGTGACGATGAAGTCCGTGTCGCCGAGCGCGGCGAGTGCGTTGTGGCCCTTCGCCGCCCGCACCCGCTCATCGAACACGTCGTACCGGATCTCGTCGAGGTGCGTGAACCGCGCCCTCAGGGCATCGAGGAGATCGTCGTTCAGAACCGGTGTTGTCGAGGCTTCGCCGAGCAGGACGACGAACCTGTCGCAGACCATCTCGGCCTTGCCGAGGCGGGCGGAGTTGTCCAGTGCCCCCAGCATCCTCTCGAGCCGTGCTGACGCGGATACCTGGATGACCGACTGCACGGCGATGGAGCACGGACTCGAGGAGAACGGCTGCTGCACGTTCGACCTTTCGTCACGGTGCGGACCGGTGCATGCGACCCGAGAAGGTGATGATCWGGCGCGTTGGCATGTTACATGGGCGCAGATCAGCGGACTCGCGCCGCGACGCGACCACCGGGGCCGCGGCTCACCGCGGCATCCGCCGCGGGATGGTGAGCCACGAGATCACCCCACCTGCGGCGAGCAGCACCGCGCAGGCGACCATCGCCGACCCGTACGCCGCGTCGAAGGCCACCGGATCGGCGTACGCGTCACCGCTGAGCCCGAGTGCCACCGGGAGCGCGGCCACCGCGAGGAGCGAGCCGGCACGGGCGATCGCGTTGTTGATGCCGCTGGCGATGCCGGCGTTGTCGTCGGG
>NZ_JBFUMD010000365.1:0-4074 GCF_054049555.1 Nocardioides sp. P5_C9_2 | reverse complement strand
GGCTGAGACGAGTCTGCAGGGAGGTCGAGCGCCGACGGCGTTCGGCCTCTCTGCACGAGCTCTGCCCCCAGGGCGGCCACCATCGCACCGTTGTCGGTGCACAGGCCCGGACGCGGCACCCGGACCCGTATCCCCGACGCCGTGGCGCGCTCCACGGCCATCGCCCGCAGCCGGCTGTTGGCCGCCACCCCGCCGCCGATGAGGATGTCCTCGATCCCCTGGCTGGTGGCCGCGTCGATCGCCTTGCGGGTCAGCACGTCGCACACCGCCTCCTGGAAGGACGCGGCGACGTCGTTGACGTCGATGCTGACGCCGGCCCGCTGCTGGGTCTCCACCCACCTCGCGACGGCGGTCTTGAGACCGCTGAAGGAGAAGTCGAAGCGGTGGCGCTCCAGGTCGCGACGATGGGTGAGCCCGCGCGGGAAGTCGATGGCGACGCTGTTGCCGCTGGCGGCCGCGCGGTCGATGTGCGGGCCGCCCGGGAACGGCAGGCCCAGGAGACGGGCCACCTTGTCGAAGGCCTCGCCGGCCGCGTCGTCGATGGTGGCGCCCAGGGGCTCGACGCCGGTCGTCACGTCCTCGACGCGGAGCAGGCTGGAGTGGCCTCCCGAGACGAGCATCGCCAGGCACGGCTCCGGCAGCGGGCCGTGCTCGAGCTGGTCCACCGCGACGTGGGCGGCGAGGTGGTTGACGCCGTAGAGCGGCTTGCCGAGGCCCAGGGCCAGCGCCTTGGCGCTCGCGACGCCGACCAGCAGCGCACCGGCCAGCCCCGGGCCGCTGGTGACGGCGACGGCGTCGACGTCGCGTAGCGCGATGCCGGCGGTCTCGCAGGCGCGCTCGATGGTCGGGACCATGGCCTCGAGGTGCGCCCGGCTGGCCACCTCGGGCACCACGCCACCGAAGCGGGCGTGCTCGTCGACGCTGCTCGCGACCGCGTCGGCGAGCAGCGTGTGGCCGCGGACGATGCCGACGCCGGTCTCGTCGCAGGAGGTCTCGATGCCGAGCACGAGGGGTGCATCACTCATGGCGCCATTGTCCCCGATGCCGGTCCGGGGGTGCCGGGGGCCGACGTGCCCGGGACCAAGGGACGCAGCAGGACCAGGGCGTCCGCCCCGTCGCGGTAGTAGCGCGGCCGCACGTCGATGCGGGTGAAGCCGTGGGCGCCGTAGAAGGCGACGGCCGCCTCGTTGCGCTCGCTCACCTCGAGCAGCATCCGGTCGGCGGCCCCGGTGTGGGCGAGGAGGTCGTCGAGGAGCGCGGCGGCCAGGCCGGCGCGCCGGTGCTGCGGGTGCACGGCGATGCGCTGGAGGTCGACGATGTCGCCCAGGGTCATCGACACGGCGAAGCCGACCGGCTCGTGGGCCGGGCCCTCGGCCACGACGAACCTGCGCCCGGGTCCCACCAGCTCGGCCAGCACGGCGTCCTCCGTCCAGGCCTCGGTCCCGAAGGCCTCCCGCTCGATGGCGACGACGGCAGGGACGTCCGCCCGGGTGGCGAGCCGGATCACAGGACGGGCTTGCGCGCCGCGCTGACGACCGCGTCGGGACGGCGCAGGTAGAGCGGCTCGGGGTCCAGGAGCTCGGCGCGCTCCTCGGCGACCACCCGTGCCAGCCAGCCCGCGCTGGGTCGCGCGGGTCCGACCGGGTGCGGGAACGACTCGGGGTAGAGCACCGCGCCCTCCCCCACCGCGGGCACCCCGGTGGCGGCGTCGGCCGGCTTGAGGACCTCGGGACCGGTCAGCCGGGCACCGTCGGCGTCGTACGACGCGACGTAGACCTCCTTGCGGCGGGCGTCCGTCGCGACCACGAAGTCCTCGCGGACCGTGCCCGTGTCGACCGCCTCGACGGCCAGGACGTCGAGGGTGCAGACGCCGTACACCGGCAGCTCGAGGGCCAGCGCGAGCGTGCGGGCGGTGACCAGGCCGACCCGCAGGCCGGTGAACGGCCCCGGCCCGACGCCGACGGCGATCGCGGTGAGGTCCTGGCGGACCAGGCCCCGGTCGTGGAGCACCGCCTCGATCAGCGGGGCGAGCTGCTCGCCGTGCTTCATCGGCAGCGTGGAGAGGCGCTCGGCGACCACGTCGTCGCCGTCGTGCAGGGCGACGGTCACGAGCGGGGTGGCGGTGTCGAAGGCGAGGAGCACGGTGCGAGGCTACTCAGGTCGTCGCTGATCAGGTCGTCGGGAGGACCCGGCGCAGCTCGACGCGACGGGGGTCGAGGTCGCCCGTCCCGGCCTCGTCGGCCAGGGCGCGGGTGAGGGTGACGTCGAGGCGCTGCTCGGCCAGCCCCTCGGCGAGCCCGGCGCCCCACTCCACGACGGTGACCGCGGTGTCGAGCGAGGTGTCGAGGTCGAGGTCGTCGAGCTCCGCGATGCCCCCGAGGCGGTAGGCGTCCACGTGCACCAGGTCGGGGCCGTCGACCAGCGACGGGTGCACCCGCGCGATCACGAACGTCGGGGAGGTGACGCCACCGCGCACGCCCAGCCCCTCCCCCAGGCCCTGGGTGAAGGTGGTCTTGCCGGCGCCCAGCTCGCCGGTGAGCACGACGAGGTCACCGGCCTGCAGGCCGGCCGCCACCCGGGTGCCGAGGTCGCGCATCGCCTCGGCGTCCGGGGCGTCGTACGTCGTGGGCAGCGGACGGCGCAGCTCGACGTACGGCGAGCGCCGGTCGGTCTCGCGGAAGCCGTGCCGCTCCCAGAAGCCGATCGTGGCGGGCAGCTCCTCGCGGGCCAGCACCCCGAGGCACGGGTGCCCGATCGCGGCGGCCACCGCCGCCTCGACCAGCGCCGCGGCGACTCCGTGGCCCTGCGCGTCGGGGACCACCCCGAAGCGGCGCAGGTAGCACGCCTCGGGCCGCGGCGCGAACAGCAGCGTGCCGACGGGGCGGTCGTCCAGGGTGGCCAGCAGCCCGCCGGACGCCGCCAGCTCGGCGCGGATGCTCTCCGGCGTCTCGGCCATCGCGTCGGCGGGCGGGTCGAGGGTCGGTCGGGCCCCGAAGGCCGCCCGGACCACGGCCAGGACCTCGTCGGCGGCCCCGGGACCGACGCGGCGTACGACGACGCTCACGAGGCCTCCATCCGACCCAGCGCGAGCGAGATGAGGTCGTCGAGCTCGGCGTTGACGTCCTCGTGGCGCTCGAGGATCACCATGTGGCCTGCGCCCTCGCACTCCAGGAGGCTCGATCCGGGGATGCGCGAGTGCAGCTTGCGGCTGTGGCCGACGCTGGTGATCTTGTCGTCGGTGCCGCAGATCACCGCCGTCGGGACCTTGCCGAGGACCTCGACGTGGTCGAAGTGGTCCAGGGTCGCGAAGGCGGGGTAGAAGTCGGCGACCACCGCGAACGGCGTCGCGTTGAGCATGTCGTAGAGGAACTCGACGTAGTGGCCGGGCACGTCGTCGCCGAAGGCGTAGCGGTCCGTGACGACGTCGGCGATCGCGTGGCCCCACCTGCGAGCCAGGTCGACGGCCCGGTGTCCGCGGTCCAGGGTGCGGACGGTGCGCCCGACGAAGCGACCGCCGATGCCCATCGGCAGCATCGGGAACAGGATGCGGCCGGGGTCCAGCCCGCCGGCGGTGGTGGAGATCAGCGCCACGCCCACGATCTGGTCCCCGAAGAGCTCCGGGTGCTGCTGGGCGAGGCTGATGATGCTCATCCCGCCCATCGAGTGGCCGACGAGCACGACCGGGCCGGGGGCGGTCTGCTCGATCACCCGCAGCAGGTCCTTGCCCAGCTGGTCGATGGTGGCGTTCGCCTCCGTCGAGCGGGCGGAGCGGCCGTGGGAGCGCTGGTCGTAGAAGACGGTGCGGACCTGCCCGCGGTAGCCCGCGCGCTGGAAGTGCCAGCACTCGAGGTTCATCGCGTAGCCGTGCACGAAGACCACGGTGAGGTCGGCGGCGGCGAGGCGGCCGTGCTGGTCGGCGTCCACCTCGTCGACCTCGGTGTAGAGGTCGACCGCGTCGTCGGCGATGACGTGCAGCGGGGCCGAGTGCAGGGAGCCGAAGGGCGTGTTGTCCCCCGCCCCGCGGTGCGCGATCACCCGGTTGCGGTGGGCGACCACGCCCACGGCGGCGCCGGC
>NZ_JBFUMD010000364.1:0-4085 GCF_054049555.1 Nocardioides sp. P5_C9_2 | reverse complement strand
GTGCAGGAGCTGGTGGCACGCGGCCTCGTCCTCGAGCGGGGGGTCGCCTCGCAGTCCGGGCCGGGGAGGCCCTCGCCGATGGTCCACGTGCGTCCCGACGCCGCGGTCGCGCTGGCCGTCGAGCTGGGCGTGGAGTCCGTGACCGTGGCCGCGATCGGCCTGGGTGGACACGTCTTCGACCTCGTCCGGACGGGGCTCCCGCGGCGTGGCTCCTCGCCGGAGGACGTCGTACGCCGGGTGGGCGACATCTGCGGGTCGATGGCGCGGTCACTGCCGTCGGAGGCGGTGGTGGGCGTCGGCGCGGCAGTCCCCGGGCTGACCCGCCGGTCGGACGGCTTCGTCCATCTCGCGCCCAACCTCCGCTGGAAGGGGGTGCCGGTCGGAGCGCTGCTGGCAGCCGGCCTCGACCTCGCCCCGGACCGGGTCCACGTCGCCAACGAGGCGGACCTCGGCGCCCTCGGCGAGCACCGCAGGGGTGCCGGGCGCGGCTTCGACAACCTCGTGTTCGTCTCCGGTGAGGTGGGGATCGGCGCCGGGTTGATCATCGGGGGACGACCGATGCTGGGCGCGGCCGGCTATGCCGGCGAGGCGGGCCACATGATGGTCAACCCCCGGGGCCGAGCCTGCACCTGCGGCGCGCGCGGCTGCTGGGAGACCGAGGCGGGCGAGGCGGCGCTGGTCCGCGCCCTGGGCCCGACCGCGGCGTCGACACAGGACACGGTCGCCGCCGTCGAGCAACGCCTGGCGGCGGGCGATGAGACGGCTGCCCGCGCCGTGGCCGACATCGGTCGCTGGCTGGGGGTCGGCATCGGCAACCTCGTCAACCTGCTCAACCCCGAGGTGGTGGTGCTGGGCGGCATGTTCCAGGCCCTCCACCCGCACCTCAGGGACTCCATGCTGAGCGCCGTTCGGAAGCAGAGCCTCGACCAGGTGTACGGCGACCTCGACGTCGTCCCGAGCTCGCTCGGGACCTCGGCGCAGCTGCACGGGGCGGCTGAGCTGTGCCTCGCCACCGTGCTGACCGATCCGACGACGGTGCGCCAGGCGCAGGTCGTCGAGGGTCGGGGGACGGGGGACTGAGAGCCCCGCCGTCGGTCGGTCAGTCCGTGACCGTGCTGCCCGGGCTGCGGTAGTCGAGGTCGGCGTACTCGGGGTGCCGGGACATCCACGCCTGGACGAAGGGGCAGATCGGCAGCACGGTCAGGCCGCGGCCGCGGACGTCGTCCAGGGCGCCGCGGACCAGGAGCCCGCCGATGCCCTGGCCCTCCAGCGAGGGGTTGACCTCGGTGTGGGTGAAGACCACCAGCCGGTCGGTCTCCTGGTAGGCGGCGTGGCCGAGGGTGGTGCCGTCGCGGACGATCTCGTAGCGCTGACGCGCCTTGTCGTTGCGCACGTCGGTCGTCATGCGGCGACGGTGGCGTGCATCTCCCACACCAGGATCTCGGCCGCCTCGGTGGCGGTCACCCTCTGGCCACCCGTCGCGGTGAACCGGACCGCGTCGCCGGTGACGAGCGGACCGGCGCCCTCCAGGGTGACGGCCCCACGCGGGACGAACAGGTGCAGGAAGGGCGCCTCGGGGAGCTCGACTGAATGGCCCGGCTGCAGGCGCGCGGCGTACAGGGCGGCGTACTTGTTCCTGATCCGGATCGCGGCCTCCCCGTCGTGCTTGTCCATCCCGGAGGCGACCGGGACGAGGCCGCCGGACAGCAGCTCGTGGTCGATCTCGAGCTGCTCGTAGCCGGGGGTGATGCCGTCCTCGTCGGGCACGACCCACATCTGCACGAAGTGGACCGGGTCGCGGTGGGCGTCCCCGGTCAGGCGCCAGGAGTCGTTCTTCTCCGAGTGCATGATGCCGCGGCCGGCGCTCATCCGCTGGGCCAGGCCCGGGTAGATGATCCCGTTGTGCCCGGTGGAGTCCTGGTGGACCAGGGAGCCGTCGAGCACCCACGTGACGATCTCCATGTCGCGGTGGGGGTGCGTGTCGAAGCCGGTGCCGGCGTCGACGACGTCGTCGTTGTTGACCAGCAGCAGTCCGTGGKGGGTGTTGGCGTGGTCGAAGTGGTGGCCGAAGGAGAAGGAGTGCTTGGAGTCCAACCAGCCGAACTGGCTGGAGAAGCGGTCCTCGGCGCGACGGACGTCCACGGTGGGGGTCGGGTCGACGGTGCTCATGGCGGGTCCTCACGGTGCGGCGGGACGGATGGACGGACAGCCTGTCGTTGACGAGTCAACTACATCGACGTCAACGGGTGCGGTACGTCGATCATTCCCGACGCCTGGTCGGGTCAGGTCCCGGGTCGCGCCAGGCTCCGGTGGGCGTCGACCAGCGACGGGCCGTACCAGGTCAGGAGGCGTCCACTGACGAGCTCGGTCGGGGTGGTCGCGAAGTCCGGGGGACCGTCGTCGGCGGTGAAGCAGTACGGCTCGTCCGGGAGCAGGACGGCGTCGGCGCCGGCGGCGTCGAGGTCCGCCAGGTCGACGTGCGGGTAGCGCTCCGGGTGGGCGGCGTACACGTTGGCCAAGCCGAGGCGGCGAGCCAGGTCGCCGGTGAAGGTGCTGCTCCCGACCACCATCCACGGGTCGCGCCAGACGGGGATCAGCACGCGGCGGGTCACCGGCGGCGGCGGGCCGGACCACAGTGCGGTGGCGGTCGCCAGCCACGGCGGCCGAGGCCACTGCAGCGCCTCGTCGAGCAGCCGCCCCAGGGAGTGCAGCGCCCGGGGCACGGTCTCGATGTCGGTCACCCACACGCGGATGCCCCGTTCGCGCAGCCGGCGGACGTCGAGCTCGCGGTTCTCCTCCTTGTTGGCCACGACCAGGTCGGGGTCCAGGAGGGCGATGCGCGCCAGGTCCGGGTTCTTGGTGCCCCGCACCCGGGGCACGTCGAGATCGGCCGGGTGGGTGCACCACTCCGTAGCCCCCACGAGCGCCTCGGGTCGCACGCTGGCGAGGGCCTCGGTGATCGACGGGACCAGGGAGACGACCCGGCGTACGGGTCCCGCGTGGGCGAGCGGCGCGAGGGGATGCCCGAGGTCGTCGGCGGTCACACGTTGCGGCGGTACTGCCCGCCGACCTCGAAGAAGGCCTCCGTGACCTGCTGCAGCGAGCAGACCCTCGCTGCGTCCATGAGGACCGCGAAGACGTTGTCGCCGGAGACCGCCGCCTCCTTGAGCCGGGCGATGGCCTCGGTCGCCTCCGGGCCGTGGGCGGCCTGGAACTCCCGCACGCGGCGCAGCTGCGACTCCTTCTCGGCCTCGGTCGCGCGGGCCAGCTCGACCTCCGGGGGCGAGACGTCGGAGTCGGGCTTGACGAAGGTGTTGACGCCGACGATGGGCAGGGAGCCGTCGTGCTTGCGGTGCTCGTAGAGCATCGACTCGTCCTGGATGCGGCCACGCTGGTAGCCGGTCTCCATCGCGCCGAGCACGCCGCCGCGCTCGTTGATGCTGTCGAACTCCTCCAGCACCGCGCGCTCCACGAGGTCGGTGAGCTCGTCGATGATGAACGAGCCCTGGAGCGGGTTCTCGTTCATCGCCATGCCCCACTCGCGGTTGATGATGAGCTGGATCGCGAGCGCCCGGCGTACGGACTCCTCGGTCGGGGTGGTGACCGCCTCGTCGTAGGCGTTGGTGTGCAGGCTGTTGGCGTTGTCGTAGATCGCGATCAGCGCCTGCAGGGTGGTACGGATGTCGTTGAAGTCCATCTCCTGCGCGTGCAGCGACCGACCGGACGTCTGCACGTGGTACTTCAGCTTCTGCGAGCGCTCGCCGGCGCCGTACTTCTCCTTCATCGTGACCGCCCAGATCCGGCGAGCCACCCGGCCCAGCACGGAGTACTCGGGGTCCATGCCGTTGGAGAAGAAGAAGGACAGGTTGGGCGCGAAGTCGTCGATGTCCATGCCGCGCGCCAGGTAGGCCTCGACGTAGGTGAACCCGTTGGCCAGGGTGAACGCGAGCTGGCTGATGGGGTTGGCCCCGGCCTCGGCGATGTGGTAGCCGGAGATGGACACCGAGTAGAAGTTGCGCACCTTCTGGGCGATGAACCACTCCTGGATGTCGGCCATCATCCGCAGCGAGAACTCGGTGGAGAAC
>NZ_JBFUMD010000363.1:0-4085 GCF_054049555.1 Nocardioides sp. P5_C9_2 | reverse complement strand
CTTCTGGGTGGCGTCCCAGAAGGCGTCGAAGGCGGGCTCCTCGGCGCGCAGGCTGGGGGGCACCAGGTCGAGCCGGGTCGCGTCGACCTCGACGCCCTGGGCGGTGAGCTTGCGCATCGCCTCGGTCGTGCGCCGCGCCAGCGTCGCCTGCTCCCACGCCCGGGCCGCGATGCCCAGCACCGCCGCCTCGTCGGCCTCGAAGCGGATCTCGGGCAGGGCGGAGGTGTCGGTCGAGATGCGGTAGCCGGGGTCGTCGTCGAAGAAGGCGTCCAGCGAGCCGACCTCGATCACGACCCCGAGCTCGCGCAGGTCGTCCTTGTCGCGCTCGAAGGCCTTCTCGAAGGCCTCGTCACCCCGGGCTGTGTCGGGGTACTCGGCGTAGTGGGCACGCCGGATGTCCTGCTTGGGGACGAACCGGGTCTGCGCGAGCAGCATGATGTAGAGGTTGAGCAGACGCTCAGCCTTGTCGCTCGCCATCCTGGTCCCCCTCCCCTCGGATCAGGCCGCGCCGAGGATGTCGACCACGAAGAACAAGGTGTCGGTGCCCTTGATGCCCGCCTGCTCGTTGCCGCCCTCGCCGTAGCCGAGCGCCGGCGGGATCGACAGGATGACCCTCGACCCGACGGTCTGGCCCACGAGCGCCTGGTCCCAGCCCTTGACGACGGCGCCGGTGCCGATCGGGAACGACGTGGGCTGCTTGGAGTAGGACTCGTCGAACGGCTTCTTGGCGTCGTAGACCTGGCCGAGGTAGTCGACCGCGATGGTCTGGCCCTTCTCCACGACGGGGCCCTCACCCTTGATCAGGGTGGTGTCGAGCAGGTTCTTGCTCGGCTTGTTGGCCTCGGTGAAGTCGAGGCCGGTGATCGTGTCGCCGTCCTCGACGAGCGTCGGGGCCCACTTGGCCGGCTCCCGCTCCTCGCCGCTCGGCTCGTTGGCCACCTTGGCGAGCAGGTCGACGATGATCACCAACCCGTCCTGGTTGCCGATGCCGAGCTGGGGGTTGCCGGACTCGCCGTAGGTGTCCTCGGCGCTGGCCACCACCGCGACGCGTGAGCCGACGGTGTGGCCCTCGATGGCCTCCTGGAACGGCTTTCCGAGGTCGGCGTACGTCAGCAGCTCCGGGGCCTTGGCGTCGTAGGTGCTGAACGCCTTCTCCTGGGTGAAGCCGTTGCCCATCCAGATGTGCGCGAAGACGTTGTCACCCTCGCCGAGCTCCTCACCGTCGCCCTCGGTGAGGACCTTGGACTCGATGCCGTCGGGGTCGACCTCCTCGTCGAAGGTGACCTCGGGCTCCTTGCCCGGGTCGCCCGTCACGCTGAACGCGTCGAGGCCGGCGCCGGAGGCCCCACCGTCGTCGTCACCGCAGGCCGTGAGGCCCATCGTGGAGAGCAGGAGGACCCCGCCCGCCGCGGCAAGGCGCGTGCGGCGGGTGCGGGTGGTGCGGGGGCGAGACACGTTCGGCCACCTTCTGAGGTCGGTGCAGGAGGTCGGTGCAGGAGGTCGTCCTGGACGGAGCGGTCACCCTATCCGGCGACTCTGAAGGAGTGCTGAGGCAGGCTCACATGCCGTCGATGAGGCGCTGCACGCGCTCGTCGTACGCCTTGAAGGGGTCCTTGCAGAGCACGGTGCGCTGCGCCTGGTCGTTGAGCTTGAGGTGCACCCAGTCGACGGTGAAGTCGCGCCGTCGCTCCTGCGCCTTGCGGATGAACTCACCCCGCAGCCGGGCCCGGGTGTTCTGCGGCGGGACGCTCTTGGCCTCGAAGATCTTGAGGTCGGTGGTCACCCGTGCGACGGCCCCCCGCTTCTCGAGCAGGTAGTAGAGCCCCCGGCCGCGGTGGATGTCGTGATAGGCCAGGTCGAGCTGGGCGACCCGCGCGTGGCCGAGCGGCAGGCCGTGCTTGGCGCGGTAGCGGTCGATGAGCTTCCACTTGATGACCCAGTCGATCTCGCGGTCGATCAGGCCGAGGTCGTCGGACTCGATCGCCTTCAGGCCGCGCTCCCACAGGTCGAGGGCCTGCTCAATGAGCGGCGTGCTGATCTGGCGGCGGTCGACGAAGTCGCGGGCCTTGCCGAGGTACTCGGCCTGGATGTCCAGGGCGCTGGCCTCACGACCGTTGGCGAGGCGGATCTTGCGGCGACCCGTGACGTCGTGGGAGATCTCGCGGATGGCGCGGATGGGGTTCTCCATGGTGAGGTCGCGCATCACCACGCCCTCCTCGATCATCCGCAGCACCAGGTCGCAGGAGGCGACCTTGAGCATCGTGGTGGTCTCGCTCATGTTGGAGTCGCCGACGATGACGTGCAGACGTCGGTACTTCTCCGCGTCGGCGTGCGGCTCGTCGCGGGTGTTGATGATGGGGCGGCTGCGGGTGGTCGCGCTGGAGACGCCCTCCCAGATGTGCTCGGCACGCTGGGAGACGCTGTACGACGCCCCGCGCGGGGTCTGCGTCACCTTGCCGGCCCCGACGATGATCTGCCGGGTCACCAGGAACGGGATCAGCACGTCGGCGAGCTGGCTGAACTCGCCCGCGCGACCGACCAGGTAGTTCTCGTGGCAGCCGTAGGAGTTGCCGGCCGAGTCGGTGTTGTTCTTGAACAGGTAGATGTCGCCGGCGATGCCCTCGTCGTGCAGGCGCTGCTCGGCGTCGAGGAGCAGCCCCTCGAGCACCCGCTCCCCCGCCTTGTCGTGCGTGACCAGGTCGACGATGTCGTCGCACTCGGGGGTGGCGTACTCCGGGTGGCTGCCGACGTCGAGGTAGAGACGGGCGCCGTTGCGCAGGAAGACGTTGGACGAGCGACCCCAGCTCACGACCTTGCGGAAGAGGTACCGGGCCACCTCGTCGGGACTCAACCGGCGCTGCCCCTTGAACGTGCACGTGACGCCGTACTCGTTCTCGATGCCGAAGATGCGCCGGTCCATGAGCACACCCTAGGCCGCAACACCACACGTGCGGGGGGTCCCGAGGGAAGACACGCAGGTCATCCCGCGGTGGGCGGGACCGCCGGGGGCGCGACGGGCGGCGCCACCGGCGGCTCGACGGGCTCCCCGGTCACCGGGTCCTCGAGCGGGGGCGTGCCCCCGCTGACCTGGTCGGTGGGGTCGGCCGGGTCGTCGACCGACGGGACGGTCGGCGGCGTGGCAGCGCCGGCGTCCTCCGCCCGCGGCTCGTCGGGCTGGACGGGCCCGCGCTCGCCGAGCAGCTCGACGAGGCGCGACTCGCGCAGCCGCACGAACTTGCGGGGCTGCGGGCGGGAGCGCTCCAGCACGGCGACCTCGAGGTTCTCGGTGGAGATCACCCGGTCGTCGGTCTCGCTGTGACCGAGGGCGGCCACGGCCAGGCGTACGGCGTCCTGGAGGCTCGCGCCCTCGACGTAGTGCTCGCGCAGGTGGCCAGCCACCACGTCGGCGGCGCCACCCATCACGGCGAAGCCGTGCTCGTCGGCGACCTGGCCGTCGTAGGTGAGGCGGTAGACCTGGTCGTCGGCGGGCGACTCCCCCACCTCGGCGACGAAGATCTCCACCTCGTAGGGCTTCTCGCCACCCGAGGAGAAGATGCTGCCCAGCGTCTGGGCGTAGGCGTTGGCGAGGCCGCGGCCGGTCACGTCGCGGCGGTCGTAGGCGTAGCCCCGCATGTCGGCGAGACGGACACCGGCGATGCGCAGGTTCTCGAACTCGTTGTAGCGACCGACCGCCGCGAAGGCGATCCGGTCGTAGATCTCCGAGACCTTGTGCAGCGCCTGCGAGGGGTTCTCGGACACGAACAGGATGCCGTCGGCGTACTGGATCACGACCACCGAGCGGCCGCGCGCGATGCCCTTGCGCGCGAAGTCCGCCCGGTCCTTCATGAGCTGTTCCGGGGAGACGTAGAAGGGGGTGCTCATGGTGCTCCTCAGGTCAGGGCGGCGGCGGGGCCGTCGGGCCGCTGCATGCGCGCGGCGATGATCCGGTCGGCGATCGCGGCGACCTCGTCGTCGGGGAACCGACGACCGCCGTCCGCGGTGATCACGTGCACGACGGGGAAGATCCGACGGGCCAGGTCCGGCCCGCCGGTCGCGGAGTCGTCGTCGGCGGCGTCGTACAGCGC
>NZ_JBFUMD010000362.1:0-4086 GCF_054049555.1 Nocardioides sp. P5_C9_2 | reverse complement strand
GTAGTGACGCGGCGCCTGGCCGACGGCGATGTCGCCGGCGGCCTTGGTCTGCGCGTACACGCCCAGGGGGGACAGCGGCTCGTCCTCCACGTGCTCCTCGACGGTGCCGTCGAAGACGTACTCCGAGGAGTAGTGCACGAGCGTGAAGCCGTGCTCGCGCGCGAGTTTGGCCAGCGTCGCGGGCGCGGTGGCGTTGGCGGCCCAGGCGGCCCGCCGGCCCTCGGGGGTCTCGGCGACGTCGACGGCGGTGTAGGCAGCGGCATTGAGGACCACGGCGTACTCGTGCCAGGGCCAGGCGGCGACGGCGTCGGCGTCGGTGACGTCGAGGGTGGCGCGGGTGACGCCGTCCGCGCCGGGGAGCGCCGCGACCAGCGCCTGTCCGAGCTGGCCGCCGGCGCCGACCACGAGGGTTCGCTTCGGTGCCATCGGCGTGACGTCACCCAGGCGCGGGTTGCCGTGGTCCTTGTCGGAGATCTCCGCCTCGTCGAGCGGGATGGGCCACGGGATGGCGGCCGTCTCGTCGCCGAGGTGCAGGGCGGGGTAGGCCACGCCCGGGCGCCAGTGGTCGTTGACGAGGTAGGTGTAGGCAGTGCCGTCCTCGAGCGCCTGGTAGCTGTTGCCGACGCCGCGCGGGACGAAGACCGCGACGGAGGGGTCGACCTCGAGGTGGAACGTCGTCCCGAAGCTCTCGCCCTCGCGCATGTCCACCCAGGCCCCGAAGATCCGGCCGGTGGCCAGGGAGACGAACTTGTCCCACGGCTCGGTGTGGATCCCGCGGGTGGCCCCGCGCGAGGCGTTGAAGGAGATGTTGTTCTGGACGGGGCCGAAGTCCGGCAGCCCGAGGGCCACCATCTTCTCGCGCTGCCAGTTCTCCTTGAACCAGCCGCGGGCGTCGCCGTGCAGCGGCATCCGGACGACGAGCAGCCCCGGGATGGGGGTGCGCTCGACGGTGAGGTCCGCCATCACTGGCCCTTCGCGGCGTAGGCGGCCTCGACGGCCTCCTTGGCCGGACGCCACCAGTCCTGGTGCGTCTGGTACCACTCGATGGTGTTGGCCAGCCCGGACTCGAAGTCCTGGAACTGCGGCTGCCAGCCGAGCTCCTGGCGCAGTTTGCCCGACTCGATGGCGTAGCGCAGGTCGTGGCCGGCGCGGTCGTTGACGTGGTCGAAGGCGTCGGCGGGCTGGCCCATCAGGGTCAGGATCAACCGGACGACCTCGAGGTTGTTCTTCTCCCCGTCGGCGCCGATGAGGTAGGTCTCGCCGATCTCGCCCTTGTTGAGGATCGTCCACACGGCCGAGGAGTGGTCATCGGCGTGGATCCAGTCGCGGACGTTCTCGCCCGAGCCGTAGAGCTTGGGGCGGATGCCGTCGATCACGTTGGTGATCTGGCGGGGGATGAACTTCTCGATGTGCTGCCAGGGGCCGTAGTTGTTGGAGCAGTTGGACACGGTCGCCCGCACGCCGAAGCTGCGGACCCAGGCGCGGACCAGGTGGTCGGAGCCGGCCTTGGACGCCGAGTAGGGCGACGACGGGTTGTAGGGGGTGTCCTCGGTGAAGCGCTTGGGGTCGTCGAGGTCGAGGTCGCCGTAGACCTCGTCGGTGGAGACGTGGTGCAGGCGCTTGTCGTGCTTGCGGACCGCCTCGAGGATCGTGAACGTGCCCAGGATGTTGGTCCGGATGAAGGGGCTCGGGTCGTGCAGCGAGTTGTCGTTGTGCGACTCCGCGGCGTAGTGCACGACCGCGTCGTGCTCGGCGACCAGCGGGTCGACGACGTCGGGCTCGGCGATGTCGCCGACCTCCAGACGGACCCGGTCCTCGGGCAGCCCGGCGAGCGCCTCCTTGCTGGCGGCGTACGTCATCTTGTCGAGCACGGTCACCCGCACGTCGGTGTGCTCCATCAGGTGGTGCACGAAGTTGGAGCCGATGAAGCCGGCGCCTCCGGTCACGAGAAGTCGATCCATGCGGCGGAGTCTAGGAGACGGCGTCGGTCCGACGTGCGACCAGTGCGAGACGAGGTGAGTCGTCGAGCCCCGCGGAGGCCCAGGTCGCGGTGCCGGGACCGGTGCTGTGCCAGCCCTCGGGCAGGTCGTCGGGGGTGAACCCGGCCGGGAGATGCACCCGCACCGACACGGCCTGCGAACGCACCATCCCCTGGGGGTCGAGGTCGAGGCGGTAGGTGAGCGTGTCGCCGTCGCGGACGGCCGCCGCGGGGACGTCGTACGCGAGGCGCACGGTGCGCCGCGCCTGCGGGGCCAGCTCGATGGTGTGCCGGACGAACGGGCGCCCGAAGTAGTCGCCGACTGTGAAGTCGATCGGCACTTCGTCCACCGTCACCGCGCCGACCTCGGAGCGGCGAGGGAGGAAGGAGCCGACCGACAGGTGCGCCCAGCGGGTGAAGTAGCCCTGCTGAGGGTCGGTGCCCGGACCTGCGTACGGCGCGGAGTCGTTGTGGATCTCCACCTCCAGCGCCACCCGGGCGCTGCCGTCGGGTCGGAGTCGCACGTCCGAGCGGACGGTCCGCGACTGCCAGTAGTCGGTCTTGCTGGGCACGGCGTTCTGCGTGAAGACACCGAGGTAGTCGTTCTTGGTGCGGGACAGGTCGCCGCTGATCGCGAGGTCGTGCAGCGTGTCCTGGACCGCGTCGTCGCGGAAGTAGACCGCGAAGTGACGGCCCGCGGCGGCGTCGGCCAGGACGCGCACCTTGTCGGGGAGCTGGCCGGTGCCGAGGAGACGCTCGACGAAGAGCGGGACCAGGGCGCGGTTGGCGGCCTTGCGCTGGGAGATGCCCTGCACGGCGTAGTCGTCGTAGCTGCCCACCAGGGTCTCGACCAGGTTGGAGCTGTCGACCCGGCCGTAGCCGGGCACGTCCATCGGCCCGGTGATCTCGGCCAGGCGGGCCAGGGCGACGACGTCGACGGCCACCAGCCCGGACATGTTGCGACCGCGCAGGCTGCGCCACGCGTTGAGGGTCTCCTCGCCGGCGACCGGCCACGACGGCGCCATCCCGCCGAGAGCCACCCGGATCGGGCCGCGGTGGAAGGGGTTGCCCTGCACCTTGCGCCAGTAGCGCGGCCGGAACATGGCCCGGTTGGCGTCGGTGTCGACGGTCCTGCCGATCGTCACCCGTCCGTCGGAGACGGTGACCGGCGCGTAGGAGAGGGCGGTGCCGCCGGAGTAGAGCATCTCGGCGGGGTTGAGGATCGCTAGCAGGTACTTCCGCTCGCCGTCGGCGCCGAGGATGTCCGGCAGCCGGCGCATGAGGGGCATCAGGCCGCCGAGGTCGTCGAGCAGCGGGTCCACCTGCGCCAGGGCCTGGTCGCGTGCGTCGCCGAGCCGACCCCCGGCCGGACCGGTGCCGTCGATCGCGGACAGGCTCTCTCGGGCGTCGGTGAGCTCGCCCTCGGCGTCGTCCGCGGTGTCCACGAGTCGTTCGAGGGTCGGGATGTCGACGTTGCCGCCCGCAAAGAAGGTCGCCTCGTCCCCGGTGATCTCGGGGTAGGCCTCCGCTCCCAGCTCGGCGACCGACACGACCGACTCGAGGGCGTCGCCGAGGTGCCGCGCGTCGCGCACGCTGGTGCCCACGACCGGCAGCCACTGCCCGACCAGTCCGGCGGGGCCCTGGACCCCCAGCTGGACGATGTCGGTGTGGTCGCGGGCCCGGTCCACGGCGGCGGTCGCGGCGGCGGTGTCGCCGGACTTCAGCTCCGCCTGGGCGGACTCCAGGTCGTGGCGCGCGTCGTCGGCGGCGCCCGGCACGCGGGCCACCGAGACACCCAGCGCCGCGAATCCGAGGACCGCGGCCACGACGACGAGCGGCTTGCGGAGGGTCGACAGCGCAGGCACCCGCGCATCCTCTCAGGGGCACGGTCACTTCGAGGACTCGGCGAGTCCCCTAGGGTGACGCCCATGCGCGGAATCATTCTGGCCGGCGGCACCGGGTCACGCCTGCACCCGATCACCCTGGGCATCAGCAAGCAGCTCGTCCCGGTCTACGACAAGCCGATGATCTACTACCCGCTCACCACCCTGATGCTGGCGGGCATCACCGACGTCCTCATCATCACGACGCCGCACGAGGCCGAGGGC
>NZ_JBFUMD010000361.1:0-4105 GCF_054049555.1 Nocardioides sp. P5_C9_2 | reverse complement strand
GGCATGGTCACCGGCAGCTCGTGGACCACCGCCGGCACCCTGGGCGTCGCGTTCGTGGGGATGGCCAACGTGATGGGCCTGTCCGAGGCGATGGCCGCCGGAGCCGTCATCTGCGGCGCCTACTTCGGCGACAAGATGACCCCGCTGTCCGAGACCACGATCCTGGTCCCGCAGCTCGTCGGCGGTGGACTGACCGTCGGCGAGCACGTGCGGAACATGTTCTGGACCGCCGGTCCGGCGCTGGGCATCAGCCTGGTGATCTTCACGGTGCTCGGTCTCAACGCCGAGCCCGAGGGTGCCATCAGCACGGACGCGGCCCGCGAGGCGCTGGGAACGGCGTTCAACATCTCGGCGGTGAACCTCCTCCCGCTGCTGCTGCTCGTGGTCTTCGCGATCCTGAAGTACCCGCCCTTCCTGTCGATCCTGGGCTCGGCACTGTTCGCCGGCGTCCTGGCGCAGTTCACCCAGTGGGACGCTGTCAAGGCGTTCGTCGACGACCCCGGCCTGGGGCCGTTCTCCACCGCCGTCCACGCGATCTTCGAAGCCATGGCCACCGGGTTCGTCAGCAACTCCGGCTCCGCGGCCATCGACGACCTGTTCTCCGGCGGTGGCATGGCGGGCCTGCTGACGACCATCTGGCTCGTCCTCGGCGCGCTCTCCTTCGCCGCCGTGATGGAGCACGCGGGCTTCCTGCAACGGCTGCTCATGCCGATCGTCTCGCGTGCGGGGCGACGGGGTTCGCTGATCCTCGCGGTCAACAGCAGCGGCATCGGGCTGAACGTCATCGCCGGTGACCAGTACGTCGCCGTCGTCCTCCCGGCACGCATGTTCCGCAACGAGTTCGCTCGGCGGGACCTGGCTCCGCAGGTGCTGTCCCGGGCCGTGGAGGACTCCGGAACCGTGACGTCGGTCCTGGTGCCGTGGAACACCTGTGGCGCCTACATCTCAGGCGTCCTGGGCGTCTCGACCGCCGCCTACTTCCCGTACTGCTTCTTCAACCTGCTCAGTCCGCTGCTCGACATCCTCTACGGCTACATCGGCTTCAAGGTCCCCGGGGCCCAGAAGTCCTGGGGAGACACCGAGCAGCTCCCCGTCATCCCACCCGACACCGGGCAGCCGCCCGGGGAGAGGAGCTCTTGATGAGCGCCCAGAGCACCACGAGCCCCGGCGAGCGCAAGCACCGGTTCACCCTCCCCTCGGCGTACACGATCCTCTTCGCCCTGATCGTCCTCATGGCGTTGGCGACGTGGCTCATCCCCGCGGGTCAGTACCAGCTCGACAAGGAGGGCGCCCCGCTCCCGGGCACCTACGAGGAGGTCGACGGCAACCCGCAGCGCGTTCTCATCGACTCCCTGACCGCGCCCATCAACGGCCTGTACGGCATCGAGGCCGCCGACGGGAGCATCAGCTACTACAACACCGGTGCCCTGTTCGGCGCCATCGACGTCGCCCTCTTCATCATCGTCATCGGCGGCTTCCTCGGGGTGACCATGCGCACCGGCGCCATCCAGACCGGCATCAGTGGCCTGGTGGCGCGACTCAAGGGCCGCGAGCGCTGGATGATCCCGATCCTGATGATGGTCTTCGCGCTCGGCGGGTCCACCTACGGCATGGCCGAGGAGAGCCTGGCGTTCTACAGCCTGGTCATCGCCGTCATGATCGCGGCCGGGTACGACGCGCTCACCGGCGCCGCGGTCGTGCTGCTCGGGTGCGGGATCGGGACGCTCGGCTCGACCATCAACCCGTTCGCCACCGGCATCGCGTCCGGGTTCGCCGGGGTCTCCATCAGCGACGGGCTGTTGTCGCGACTCATCATCCTGGTGCTGGGCCTGGGCCTGGGCATCTTCTTCGTGCTGCGCTACGCCGATCGGGTCAAGAAGGACCCGACCACGTCCGTGGTCCACGACATGAGGGAGTCGAACCAGGCACACTTCGCGGTCGACGAGGAGGCCACCACCGTGGCCATGTCGGGCCAGCAGAAGGCGATCCTCGTGACGTTCGGACTCGCCTTCGGGATCATGATGTACGGCGTCATCCCGTGGGAGGACATGGGCATCGGGCTGCCGACGCTGTGGTGGTGGTTCCCCGAGATGACGGCGCTGTTCATCCTGTTCTCGGTCATCATCGGCCTCATCGGCCGGCTGGGCGAGGGTGAGCTGACCGACGCGTTCGTCGACGGCGCCAGGGATCTCCTGGGGGTCGCGCTCATCATCGGGATCGCCCGCGGCATCACGGTGGTCATGAACAACGGCGGGATCACCGACACGGTTCTGCACTGGGCCGAGATCGCCGTCGACGGGGTCGGTGAGGTCGGGTTCGCGGTCGTGGTGTTCCTGCTCTTCATGCCGCTGTCCTTCCTCATCCCGTCCTCATCGGGGCTCGCCACCGTCTCGATGCCGATCATGGCGCCGCTCGCCGACTTCGTCGGCGTTCCGGCCGAGCTGGTCGTGACGGCGTTCCAGAGCGCCTCCGGACTGATGAACCTGTTCATCCCGACGTCGGCGGTGGTGATGGGTGGCCTGGCGATCGCCCGGGTGCCCTACGGCACCTACCTGAGATGGGTGTGGCCGCTGCTGGCGATGCTGGGCGGACTGGTGATCATCGTGCTCGGCGCGGCGGCCCTGGTCTCCTGACGAGCGGTCAGCTGCCGCCGGCCGGGAGGGCCTCGAGCATGATGTCCGGGTGGTCCCGGGCGGTGACCTTGGCACGCCACTGGTCGACGAAGAGCGCCAGCCGTGTCCCGTCGCTGCGCTCGAGGACCTCCACGCCACGGATCCCGGCCAGCGCCGCGGCGCCGGCGGCGTCGGTGCGCCGGGCGAGCTGGTAGTCGAGGCGCGTGAACCGGATCGGGGCGTTGAACTCGTTGGTCATCCGGTCCTCGACCACCTCGAACTGCATCGGACCGACCGCCGCGAGCACGGGGCTCTGGTCGCCTCGCAGGTCGGAACGCAGCACCTGCACCACGCCCTCCTGGTCCAGCTGCTCGATGCCCCGGCGGAACTGCTTGTAGCGACCGATGTCGCCGGCGCTGGCGCTCACGAAGTGCTCGGGGGCGAAGGTGGGCACGGGCGGGTACTCGATCGGGTCGCCGACGTACACCGTGTCGCCGACCCGCAGGGCCTGCGCGTTGACCAGACCGATGATGTCCCCGGGCTCGGCGCTCTCCACGGACGTCGTCTCCCGGCCGAAGACCGCCTGCGCGAACTTCGTGGCGAAGGGACGTCCGGTGCCGGCGTGGGTGACGACCATGCCGCGCTCGAACGTGCCCGACACGACCCGCGCGTAGGCGAGCCGGTCGCGGTGGGCGCTGTTCATCCCGGACTGCACCTTGAAGACGAACGCGCTGAAGTCGTCGGCGACGTCGCGGACCGACCCGTCGACGCCCGGCGTGGCGCTGGGCTCCGGCGCCAGGTCGAGCAGCAGGTCGAGCAGCTGCGCGACACCGAAGTTCTGCAGGGCCGAGGCGAACATGACCGGCGTCGTCTCCCCGGCCAGGAAGCGCTCCTGGTCGTGGTCGGCGTCGTCGAGGGTGAGCAGCTCGTGCTCCTCGACCGCGTCGGCCCACACCTGCGCGTCGGTCTCCTCGACCGCCTCCGGGGCCAGCCGCCGCTCGGGGGCCCTGGTGGCCCCACCGGCGGTGCGGGTGTACTTCACGAAGTCGCCCGTACGTCGATCCAGGACGCCGCGGAAGTCGCCGGCCTCGCCGACCGGCCAGGTGAGGGGAGTGGGGCGGAGCTTGATCTTCTCCTGGATCAGGTCCATCAGCTCCAGGGCCGACAGGCCGGGCCGGTCCCACTTGTTGATGACCGTGATCACCGGGATGCCACGCAGGGCGCAGACCTTGAAGAGCTTGAGCGTCTGCGGCTCCAGTCCCTTGCCGGCGTCGACCAGCATGACCGCCGAGTCGACGGCCGACAGCACCCGGTAGGTGTCCTCGGAGAAGTCGCTGTGGCCGGGGGTGTCGACCAGGTTGATCACGTGGTCGCGGTAGACGAACTGCAGCGCGGCGGAGGTGATCGAGATGCCGCGCGCCTTCTCCATCGCCATCCAGTCGGACACGGTGGCGCGGCGGTCGCCCTTGCCGTGGACGGCCCCCGCCTCGGTG
>NZ_JBFUMD010000360.1:0-4109 GCF_054049555.1 Nocardioides sp. P5_C9_2 | reverse complement strand
GTCTTGTCCACCTGCGCCGCGACCTGGTCCAGCGCGCGACGGAAGGCCGGGTCCGACAGGACCCGCCGGCGGTAGGTGAGGAAGTAGGACCCGACGTGGATGAAGTCGCTGTAGCGCCACAGGTCGAGCCGGCGCATCTGCTCCTCGACGCTGTCCAGGCCCAGGGGGCCGCCGTGGCGCTCGTGCTCGGTCACCGAGAACTTCTCGTACGTCGCCTGGAGTCCCCACCAGTCGCACGCCGTGGCGTCCATCTTCGCGAAGACCCGGTCGAGGGGCTGGACGAGGTAGCAGGAGTCGTTCGTCAGCACCAGCTCGTCGTACTCCTCGATCGTGTCCCACCCGACCAGCTCGCCGGCGAGCATGGAGTACGAGCCGAAGTCGTAGCGGCCGTGGCGGATCGCCCAGCGGCCCTTCGTGTACGGCGCCAGCTTGTCGAGCTCGCCGTCGACGAGCGCGCAGTCCGCCAGGTAGTAGACGTCCGCGAAGCGGCTCAGCTCGGCGACGTAGCTGACGACGGTCGGATCGATCAGCCCGTCCACGTCGAAGCCGGCGAAGAGGCACACGCGCCGCGGGGGGCGGGAGGGATCGGGTGCCGGCGGGGCCGACCGCTCCTGCACCTCGGGCAGGGTGGCGAGGCCCTGGTGCCGCCCCGCGACGAGGTAGTGCACCAGCGGGTTGACGTCCTCGCGGGTCGGGTCCAGGTGCTCCTTCCAGTACCACCACAGGTCGAAGCGGGGGGAGGGGTGGCGCAGCTCGTGCCAGCCGCGTCGGGCGAAGTGCTCCACCTCCTCGACACGACCGCACAGGTCCCACAGGAGGTCCTGGTTGTGCAGGAAGTAGCCGAACGGGTCGAGCTCCCCGCTGGCGGCGATCAGGGCCACCTCGCACCGCAGGCGGTCGTCGGGGTCGACCCAGGGGTCCGCGTCCCCGGCGGCCGCGAGTCCGTCGGTCAACGCACCGGTGATGAGGTCGGACCGGGTCTCCGGGTTCGCCTCGGCCCAGCGCTGCACGAACGTCAGCCACTGCCGCAGGAACTCGTCCATCCATCCACCTTGGTCGCCTCGAGGGAGGACCCACCCTAGAGGCAGGGACCGCGGCCCGCGTCACGGCCGGGGGCCGGCGCGGTGCTAGGTTGCGGGCCGTGGAAAGAGCTCAAGACCTCGGGAGCGCCGTCGGGATCGAGGACACCCGGCGGGCCCTGCGCATGGCGCAGCGGGAGCTCAAGCTCGTCCGCACCGAGCAGGAGCACCAGCTCGAGACGCTCCAGCGCGTCCGTCGCCAGCGGGCGCGGCTGCGGGTCCAGGTGACGACGGTGTCGGACACGCTCGCCGCCGTCCTCTCCGAGGCCTACTGGGCCGAGCGGCACGGCACCCGACGGTGGTCGGGCCGCGGCGCCAGGGACCCCGAGGCGACGCTGGTCGCCGAGGTCGAGGCGTCCGACCTCTTCGACGGGGGCTGGTACCTCCGGCAGTACCTCGACGTGGCCGAGCAGCGCATCGCTCCGGCGGTGCACCTGGTGCGTTTCGGCAACGAGCGTCTGCTCGACCCCAGCGAGGCGTTCAGCACGTCGCGCCACCTCACGGCACATCCGGACACGGGCGGCCTGCCGGCCCTGGTCCACCACCTCAGGTCTGGTGCCGAGCGGTGAGCGAGCAGACCCCCCACGACTTCGTCGTCGTCGGCGGCGGCATCGTGGGACTGTCCACGGCCCTCCACCTCCTGCAGTCCCGCGCCGGCGCCGACGTGCTGGTCCTCGACAAGGAGTCCGGCGTCGGTCGCCACCAGACCGGGCACAACAGCGGTGTCATCCACTCGGGCATCTACTACGRGCCCGGGTCGCTGAAGGCCAGGATGTGTCGCGAGGGCTCCCGACGCACCGAGGAGTACGCCGCCGAGCACGGCGTCCCCGTCAAGATCACCGGCAAGCTTCTCGTCGCGACCGACGAGCACGAGCTGACCCGCATGCACGCCCTGCGCGAGCGGGCGGACGTCAACGGCGTCGCCGCCGAGGTCATCGACGCCGCGGAGCTCCGACGCCGCGAGCCGCACGTCACCGGGCTCGGCGCCCTGTGGCTGCCCGGCACCGGCATCACCGACTACCGGGCGATCACCCGTGCGCTCGCCGACGACGTACGTCGCGACGGCGGCGACGTCGTCACCGGCTGTGAGGTCGTGGCGATCCACGAGTCCGGGGACGAGGTGCGCCTGACCACGAGCACCGGTGTCGTCCGGGCTCGGAACGTCGTGTTCTGTGCCGGGGTGCAGGCCGACCGGGTGGCCCGCCTGGCCGGACTCCCCGTGGACTTCGCCATCGTCCCGTTCCGCGGCGAGTACTACGACGTCGTCCCGGAGCGGGCCGACCTGGTCACCTCGCTCATCTACCCGATCCCGGACCCGTCGCTGCCCTTCCTCGGCGTGCACCTGACCCCCACCGTCGACGGGGGCCTCAACGTCGGCCCCAACGCCGTGCTGGGATTCGCCCGCGAGGGCTACCCGAAGTTCTCCTTCGACGTGCGCGACACCGTCGAGATGGCCCGCTTCCGGGGCATGTACCCGCTGGCCCGCCAGAACATCCGCACCGGGGTCCGCGAGCTGCGCAACTCGCTGTGGAAGACCGGCTACCTGCGCGAGTGCCAGAAGTACGCCCCCGGTCTGACCGCCGCCGACCTGACGCCGCGCGAGGCCGGCATCCGCGCCCAGGCGGTGCTGCGCGACGGTGCCTTCGTCCACGACTTCATGCTGCGCCGTACGGCACGCACCCTGCACGTCATCAATGCTCCCTCCCCGGCAGCCACCTCGGCGCTGCCGATCGGGCGTGCGCTGGCGCGGATGGCCGTCACCGGTGAGGACCACGTCGAGGCCTAGCGCCGTCGAGAGACCAGCGTCGTCGAAGAGAAGGAAACCAGCACCGTGTCACTCCCCATCGCCCTCGTGGGCTGTGGCTCCATGGGTCTCAACCATGCCCGGGTCATCGCCACCGGCCCCGCCACCGACCTCGTCCTGATCATCGATCCCGACGAGGAGAAGGGCCGTCGCGCGGCCGACCTGTTCGACGCCCGCTGGGCCCCCGGGGTGGAGGACCTCGGCGGTGTCGAGGCGGCGGTGGTCGCCGCCCCCACCGAGCACCACCTCGCGGCCGCCCTCCCGATCATCGAGGCGGGCCTGCCGCTGCTCATCGAGAAGCCGGTGTGCCCGTCGGTCCGCGACACCGAGACGGTGGTCGCCGCCGCCGAGCAGGCCGGGGTGCCCCTCATGTGCGGCCTGCTCGAGCGCTTCAACCCGGCCGTCCGCACCGCGTTCAGCATGCTCGAGGAGCCGCTGCTCGTGCGCAGCGAGCGCCACTCGCCGTACGCGCCCCGGATCAAGACCGGCGTGGCGTGGGACCTGCTGGTCCACGACGTCGACCTGGTGATCCAGGCCTTCGGCGGCACCCACCCGGTCCGGGTCGACGTGGCGCGCGGCCACTTCCACCCGTCCTCCCTGCCCGAGGCCGAGGACGTCGTCGAGGCCTCGCTGCACTTCGACCGGGGCGGGATCGCGTCGGTGTCCGCCAGCCGGATCGGCCAGCGCAAGGTCCGCTCGATGGTGATCTCCGAGCTGGACCGGATGATCGAGGTCGACCTGCTGCGGCGGGACGTGACGATCTACCACCACACCACCGTCGACCCGGACGCCCGAGGCACCGGCTACCGCCAGAGCACCGAGATCGAGGTGCCCGAGATCATCGGGGCGGAGCCGCTCGTGAGTCAGCTGGCCCACTTCGTGGAGCTGGTCGAGGGACGCGGGGACGTGGAGCGGGAGCGGGCCTCGATCCTGCCCGCGCACCGCGTGATCGAGCAGGCGCTCTCCGTCGCGGGCTGAGCCCGGCGAGGCTCAGCGGCCGGGGACAGCCGTCCCGTCGCCGGGCCGGCCGTCCATCACGAGGTCGGGCTCACCACCGGGGTGCAGGACCACGTGCCCGACGACCCGTGCCGGCACCCCCGCGACGATCGTGCGCGGCGCCACGTCGCGGGTGACCACCGCGCCGGCCGCCACCACGGCCTCGTCCCCGATGGTGACGCCCATGTTCACGACCGCGGCCGCGCCGATGAAGACCCGGTCGCCAATGG
>NZ_JBFUMD010000359.1:0-4111 GCF_054049555.1 Nocardioides sp. P5_C9_2 | reverse complement strand
GGACATCGGCGACTCGGCCATCACCGAGACGGCCGGCATCGGCGGCTTCGCGATGGCGACCGCGCCGGCCATCGTGCGGCTCGTCGGCGGCACGGTGCCCGACGCCCTCGCGACCACGCGTCGGATGCACGAGATCACGCTGGGCGAGAACCCCCGCTGGTCCGTGCCGATCCTGGACTTCCAGGGCACCCCGAGCGGCATCGACGTCACCCGCGTGTGCCGGACGGGCATCCTCCCGCAGATCAACACCGGGATGGCGGGCAGGCGGGCCGGGGTGGGCCAGGTCGGGGCCGGTCTCGTGACGCCACCGGCGGAGGTCTTCCCCGCGGCGCTGGCCGGCCTCGCGGCGCGCGTCCCGCGCTGACGTCGCACACCCGGAAGGATGGGGGCATGCCCCTCGACCCGCTCGTCTTCGAGACCGTCGTCCCGGTGACCCCCACCCAGGCGTTCGTGGGCTTCACCGCCCAGATGGGCGAGTGGTGGGACCCCATGCTGAGCCCCGACCCGCCGACCTTCTCCAGCATCGAGATCGACCCCGAGGGCGACGTCGCGACCGTCCACAGCGACGGCGAGCGCTACGTGTGGGGACGGGTGACGACCTGGGAGCCGCTGGGCCACTTCGGCCAGCAGTTCTGGCTGGGCCACGAGAAGGCGGAGCCCACCCAGCTCGACGTGACCTTCGCCGAGGAGGGCCCCGGAACCCGGGTCCGCCTCGAGCACGGCGGCTGGGTCGACGGCTCCGAGGACGTCCGGGAGAGGTACACCCACTGGGAGGACCTCCTCACCCGCTTCGCCGCCCACGTGTCGTGACCGCGGGGCTGATCCTCCGGCCCGCGCGCGAGTCGGACCTCGCGGCGATGGCCGACCTCACCGGCCTCGCCTACACCGAGGTCGACCGGCGCACCTTCCAGCGCGACTGGCCGGAGCCGCAGCCGCGTACGCCGACGCGCAACGGCRCCTGGGTACGCCGTACCGCCCACGCCCTGCGCACCGACCCGGACGGCTGCTGGGTGGCCGAGATCGACGACCGGGTCGTCGGCTGTGCGGTCTCCCGCGTCCGTGAGYTGATGTGGATCCTCTCGTCCTTCGCGGTCGCTCCCGACGTGCAGGGCCGCGGCATCGGGACCCAGCTGCTCGCCGCCGCCCTGCACCACGGCCGCGGCTGCCTGCGCGGGATGTTCTCGGCAAGCGCCGACCCGGCCGCGGTCCGCCGCTACCGGCTGGCGGGCTTCGCCCTGCACCCGCAGATGTTCGTCACCGGCACCGTCGACCGCGACGCCCTGCCGGTGGTCGAACGGGTCCGGGAGGGCAGCGCCGGCGACATCGACCTGATGAACTCGATCGACCGGCAGACCCGCGGGGCCGCCCACCTCTCCGACCACGAGGCGCTGCTCGAGCAGTTCCGCCWGCTGGTCTGCGAGACATCGTCGAGCCAGGGCTACGCGTACGTCGGCGCCGACGGCTCACCGACCCTGGTCGCGGCGACCACGCGGCGTACTGCCTCGGACCTGGTGTGGGAGGCCTTCGGCTCGTCGAGCCCCGGGTCCACGGTCTCGCTGCACCACATCACCCCCGCCAACCAGTGGGCCGTCGACGTCGGGCTCGCGGCCCGGCTCTCGGTGCACACCAGCGGCTACCTGTGCCTGCGCGGGATGAAACCGCCGGCGCCGTACGTCCACCACGGCTCGGTGCTCTAGCGGGTGTCGGTGCCCGGCTCGAGGCGGGCGCCTGCGGCGATCTCTCCCCCGACCCGGCAGTCCCGGCCGGCGAGGACGACCTCCTCGGCGCGGGCCAGGCGGGCGCTCGGCGCGGCGCCCACCCGGGCCCCGGCCAGCACCTCGCAACCCTCGTCGAGGATCGCGGTGTGGACGTGCGCACCGGACCGCACCACGCAGTCCTCCATGAGCACGCTGTCGCGCACGACGGCTCCCTTCTCCACGACGACGCCGGGGCCGAGCACGCTGCCGACGACCTCCCCGGAGACGTCGCAGCCCGGTGAGAGGAGGGAGTCGGAGACCGCGCCGGTCGACCGGACCCGGGCCGCCGGACGGTCGGGCCAGTGCGAGATGACCGGCCGGGTGTCGTGGTCGAAGACGTCGACCCGGCCGGCGAGCAGGTCGCGGTGCGACTGCAGGTAGAGGGCGGGCTGGCCRACGTCGCGCCAGTAGCCGGTCATCGGCACRGCCACCGCCCTGCCCGTCTCGACCAGCCGGGGCAGGACGTGCTCGCCGAAGTCGCCCAGGCCGCTGTCGTCGCCCTCCTGGTCGCCGGCGAGCTCGGCCCGCAGCTGGCGCAGGGTGGTGAGCAGGACCGCGGTGTCGTAGATGAACACCTCGGTGGCGATGGTCCCGGTCGAGGGCCTCGACGGCTTGTGCTCGATCCCGGTGATGGTGCCGTCGGCCCCCGCGATCACGACGACGTTGTCCGAGGCGTCCTTCTTGGTCACCTCGGTGGTCAGCACGGTGGCCACCCGGCCGGCGGCGATGTGGTCGTCGATGACGGGGGCGAGGTCCATGTTGAAGACGTGGTCGGCGCTGCAGACCACGAGCGTGGACGCGCCGAAGGCCTCCAGGTCGGCGGACATCCGCAGCAGCAGGTCCCCGTTGCCGTGCGCGAAGCCGCTCTCGGTCGCCGGGCCGGTCCCGGTCTGCGGGACGATGCGCCGGAAGCCGCCGCGGTTGCGGTCCAGGCTCCACGGCCGGCCGCCGGAGAGGTACTCGTCGATCGAGGTCACCTGGTACTCCAGGGACACCCACACGTCCACCAGGTCGGCGTGCGCCAGCGCCGAGAGGGCGAAGTCGACCAGCCGGTGGACCCCGCCGTACGGCAGGGCCGGCTTGGCGCGCTCGCGGGTGAGCACGTCCATCCGTCCGCCCTGACCTCCCGCCTGCACCAGCGCCAGGACCTCGCCTCGTCGTGCCATGGTGTTCTCCTCGTCCCGGGTCCGCCAGTGGGTCGTCGCCGGCGTTGTGTGCACACCCTCGCACGCGGGCGGGGACGCCGGTGCGGGCCACCTAGGATGGGGTCATGAGCCTCGTCGACCTCCCGCTCCTCCCCCTCGGCAAGGGCCGCGACCTCGGCGCCGAGCGGGGCGTGGAGTGCCCCGGTGACCTGCCGGCCGCCTCCGACCCCGACCTGGTGGAGCGGGCCCGCGCCGCCAAGGCCGCGCTGGGTGATCGCGTCTTCGTGCTGGGCCACCACTACCAGCGCGACGAGGTCATCGAGTTCGCCGACGTCACGGGCGACTCCTTCAAGCTGGCGCGCGACGCCGCCGGCCGGCCCGACGCCGAGTTCATCGTCTTCTGCGGCGTGCACTTCATGGCCGAGTCCGCCGACATCCTGACCTCTCCCGACCAGGCGGTCGTGCTGCCCGACCTGGCCGCCGGCTGCTCGATGGCCGACATGGCCCGGCTGGCGCAGGTCGAGGACGCGTGGGACGCGATGGCGGACGCCGGCATCCAGGACAGCGTCGTACCCGTGACCTACATGAACTCCAGCGCCGACATCAAGGCGTTCTGCGGCCGCAACGGCGGCGTCGTCTGTACGTCGTCCAACGCGGACGTGGCCCTGGAGTGGGCCCTCGCGCAGAAGCCCGACCTGGGCGACGGCGCCAAGATCCTCTTCCTCCCCGACCAGCACCTCGGCCGCAACACCGCGGTCCTCCAGATGGGCATGGCCCTCGACGACTGCGTGGTGTGGGACCCGCTGCAGCCCGGCGGCGGGCTCACCGCCGACGAGCTGCGCGACGCGCGGATGATCCTGTGGAAGGGCCACTGCTCGGTGCACGGCCGCTTCAGCGAGGACGTGGTCGACGAGCTGCGCGCCAAGCACGCCGGCATCAAGATCCTGGTGCACCCCGAGTGCAGGCACGAGGTGGTGCTCAAGGCCGACCTCGTCGGCTCCACCGAGTTCATCATCAAGACCATCGAGGCCGCCGAGCCGGGCACGACGTGGGCCATCGGCACCGAGCTGAACCTGGTCAAGCGCCTGGCCGACGCGCACCCCGACAAGACGATCGTGTTCCTCGACCGCAACGTCTGCTACTGCTCGACGATGAACCGCATCGACCTGCCGCACCTGGTGTGGGCGATGGAGTCGCTCGTCGCCGGGC
>NZ_JBFUMD010000358.1:0-4112 GCF_054049555.1 Nocardioides sp. P5_C9_2 | reverse complement strand
TCCTCGGCCCGTCCCACCGCCAAGCCGCGTCCTGCGAGCGAGGCCGCCGAGCCCGCCAAGGGCACCAGCACCCCGGTGGCCAAGGACGCCACGCCGACCGCACCGGCCGCGGCGACCGACGAGCCGACGTACACGACCCTGCGCGGCATCCCGGCCGCGACCGCCAAGAACATGGACCTGTCCCTGAGCGTCCCGACGGCGACGTCGATCCGCACGCTGCCGGTCAAGCTGCTGTGGGACAACCGCACGGTCATCAACAACCACCTCGCCCGTGCCCGCGGCGGCAAGGTCTCCTTCACGCACCTCATCGGCTACGCGCTGGTCAAGGCGCTGCGCTCGATGCCGGAGATGAACAACCACTTCGCCGAGGTCGACGGCAAGCCCACCATGGTGGCGCCGGCGCACATCAACCTCGGACTCGCCGTGGACCAGCAGAAGAAGGACGGCACCCGCCAGCTCGTCGTGCCGTCCATCAAGGGCTGCGAGACGATGGACTTCGCCGGCTTCTGGACGGCGTACGAGGAGGTCATCCGTCGGGCCCGTGACAACAAGCTCACGATGGACGACTACTCCGGCACCACCATGAGCCTCACCAACGTGGGCGGCCTGGGGACCAGCCACTCGGTGCCCCGGCTCATGCCCGGACAGGCCGTCATCGTCGGCGTCGGCGCGATGGAGTACCCCGCCGAGTGGCAGGGCGCCTCCGACGAGGCGCTCAACCGCAACGGCGTCAGCAAGGTCATGACGATCACGTCGACCTACGACCACCGGGTCATCCAGGGTGCGCAGTCGGGCGAGTTCCTGCGGCGCGTCCACCAGCTGCTGCTGGGTGAGGACGACTTCTACGACGAGATCTTCCGCTCGCTGCGGATCCCCTACGAGCCCATCCGCTGGGCCAAGGACATCGTGGCGAGCCACGACGACGACATCGTCAAGCAGGCCCGCATCCTCGAGCTCATCCACGCCTACCGGGTGCGCGGCCACATGATGGCCGACACCGACCCGCTCGAGTACCGCCAGCGCAGCCACCCCGACCTCGAGGTCGAGTCGCACGGGCTGACCCTGTGGGACCTCGACCGCGAGTTCGCCACCGGGTCCTTCGGCGGCGAGGGCCGCCGCTTCATGAAGCTGCGCAACATCCTCGGCATCCTGCGCGACTCCTACTGCCGCACGACCGGCATCGAGTACATGCACATCATGGACCCCGAGCAGCGCAAGTGGATCCAGCAGCGCGTGGAGCAGCCGCACACCAAGCCGCCCCGCGAGGAGCAGCTGCGGATCCTGCTCAAGCTCAACCAGGCCGAGGCCTTCGAGACGTTCCTGCAGACCAAGTTCGTCGGCCAGAAGCGCTTCTCCCTCGAGGGCGGCGAGACCACGATCCCGCTGATCGACGAGATCTGCGAGGCAGCCGCCGAGGTCGGCCTCGACGAGGTCGCGATCGGCATGGCGCACCGCGGCCGCCTCAACGTGCTCGCCAACATCGTCGGCAAGAAGTACAGCCAGATCTTCCGCGAGTTCGAGGGCAACATCGACCCGCGGACCGTCCAGGGCTCCGGCGACGTGAAGTACCACCTCGGTGCCGAGGGCGAGTTCGTCGCCGGCTCCGGCGACCAGATCAAGGTCTCGGTCGCGGCCAACCCCTCGCACCTCGAAGCGGTCGACCCGGTGCTCGAGGGCATCGCACGCGCCAAGCAGGACGTCCTCAACAAGGGCGCCGCCTACCCCGTCCTCCCGCTGCTCGTCCACGGCGACGCGGCCTTCGCGGGCCAGGGCGTGGTCGCCGAGACGCTCAACCTGTCGCAGCTGCGCGGCTACCGCACCGGCGGCACGATCCACGTGGTCGTCAACAACCAGGTCGGCTTCACCACCTCCCCCGGCTCGTCGCGCTCCTCGCTCTACTGCACCGACGTGGCCCGGATGGTCCAGGCGCCGATCTTCCACGTCAACGGCGACGACCCGGAGGCGTGCATCCGCGTCGCCCGGCTCGCCTTCGAGTACCGCCAGGCCTTCAAGAAGGACGTCGTCATCGACCTCGTCTGCTACCGCCGTCGCGGGCACAACGAGGGCGACGACCCGTCGTACACCCAGCCGCTCATGTACGACCTGATCGAGCAGAAGCGCTCGGTGCGCAAGCTGTACACCGAGTCCCTCATCGGTCGCGGGGACATCACCGTCGAGGAGGCCGAGCAGGTCCTCAAGGACTACCAGCAGCAGCTGGAGCGGGTCTTCACCGAGGTGCGCGAGGCCAGCGGCCAGCCCTCCGAGTGGACCACCGTCCCGGACTACCCGGACAAGCCCGTCGGCGATTTCAGCACGGCCGTGTCGCCCGAGGTGCTCAAGCGGATCGCCGACGCCTACACGACCCCGCCGGACGGCTTCACCGTCCACCCCAAGGTCATGCCGCAGCTGCAGCGCCGGGCCGCCGCGATCGCCGACGGCCCCATCGACTGGGGCACCGGCGAGATCCTCGCGTTCGGCTCCCTGCTCATGGACGGCCGTCCGGTGCGCCTGGCCGGCCAGGACTCGCGGCGCGGCACGTTCGTGTCGCGGTTCGCCACGATCATCGACCGGGTCAACGCCGACGAGTGGACTCCGCTGACGAACCTCACCGAGGACCAGGCCAAGTTCCACGTCTACGACTCGCTGCTGTCGGAGTACGCCGCCCTCGGCTTCGAGTACGGCTACTCCGTGGCCCGTCCCGAGGCGCTGGTGCTGTGGGAGGCGCAGTTCGGCGACTTCGTCAACGGCGCCCAGACCGTCATCGACGAGTTCATCTCCGCGGGCGAGACCAAGTGGCGCCAGCAGTCCGGCGTCGTGCTGCTCCTCCCCCACGGCTACGAGGGACAGGGTCCCGACCACAGCTCGGCGCGCATCGAGCGGTTCCTGACCATGGCCGCCGAGGACGCGATGGTGGTGGCGCAGCCCTCGACGCCCGCGTCGTACTTCCACCTGCTGCGTCGCCACTCACTCGGCGAGGAGCACCGTCCGCTGGTGGTCTTCACGCCCAAGTCGATGCTCAAGCGCAAGGAGGCCGCCTCGCAGCCGGACGACTTCACCGGCGAGACGACCTTCCGCCCGTTCATCGGGGACGCGACGGTCGAGGCGGACAAGGTGGAGACCCTGCTGCTCTGCTCGGGTCGGGTCACCTGGGACCTCATGGTCGAGCGCGGCAAGCGCGAGCACGGCGACACCGTCGCGATCGGTCGCATCGAGCGTCTCTACCCCAACCCCGTGGACGAGATCCGGGCCGAGATCGCGAAGTACCCGAACCTCAAGGTCGTGCGCTGGGTGCAGGACGAGCCGGTCAACATGGGTCCGTGGCCGCACTACCAGCTCACCGTGTGGCCGACGCTCGACGTGACCGTGGAGCCCGTCACCCGGCCGGCCTCGGCCTCGCCGTCGGTGGGCACGATCAAGCGCCACGCCGAGGAGCAGAAGTCGCTGCTCGACGCCGCCTTCGAGGCGCCGAGCGCGGCTCCGGGTCGGGACTACTGAGGCTGGGTCGTGTACTTCACCGATCGCGGCATCGAGGAGCTCGAGCGACGCCGGGGTGACGAGGAGGTCACCCTGGCGTGGGTCGCCGACCAGCTGCAGGCCTTCGTGGACCAGCACCCGGAGTTCGAGACCCCGGTGGAGCGGCTGGCCACCTGGCTGGCCCGGCTCGACGATCCGGAGGACTGACGCGTCAGGCCGGCTCGGCCTGGCGGCCCGGCACGGGCAGGTCACGGCGCTGGCCCGACTGCTCGAGGAACCCGACGAGCACCCGGTGCAGCGCGTCGGCCCCGTGGACGTGCTCGTCGGGGGACTCCAGGGCGGTGGGCACGACGAACATCGCGGAGTCCTGCCAGCCGCCGAGACCGCCGTGCGATCCCACCAGCCCCTCGAAGGCCATCACCTCCAGCGTCGAGGCGTCGATGGTGCTGTTGACGTAGAGGTCCGGCGCGGAGGGCATCGTCGTGCAGCGGAGCATGGCCGCGGCGGCGTGCGGGCCGAACGGGGCGAGCGGGTCGACCCCCTCGACCGTGCCGTCGAGGAGCCTGCGGAAGCCCTCGCGGCCGATCACGACCGGGCCGTGGGCCCGGCTGAGCACCGAGACGAACCCCACCCCGGGG
>NZ_JBFUMD010000357.1:0-4125 GCF_054049555.1 Nocardioides sp. P5_C9_2 | reverse complement strand
AGCGTCCCAAGGTCGAGCGGTACGGCGACATGCTCTTCCTCGTCCTCAAGACCCTCTGGTACGTCGACGAGGACGACGCCGTGGAGACCGGCGAGATCAACCTCTTCGTCGGTGACGACTTCATCGTCACCGTCCGGCACGGCGCGGGCGTCGACCTCGCCACCTCCCGCCGCGACCTGGAGCAACGGGCCAAGGTGCTCGAGCACGGGCCGATGGCCGTCATGTACGCCATCTGCGACCGGGTGGTCGACGAGTACGAGAAGGTCGGGGCGGCGCTCGAGATCGACGTGGACGAGGTCGAGGAGTCCGTCTTCTCCCCCGCCCGCACCAACGACTCGGTCCGTATCTACAAGCTGAAGCGGGAGATCGCGGAGGTCCGCCGCGCGATCATGCCGCTGCGCGAGCCGATGCGCCGCTTCGCCCTCGGCGAGGTCACCGGGATCGACTCCGAGACCGCCACCTACTTCCGCGACGTGGCCGACCACCTCCAACGGGTCTCGGAGGTCATCGACAACCTCGACGGGCTGCTCTCCACGGCCTTCGACGCGCACCTGGCGCGCATCTCGGTGCAGCAGAACGAGGACATGCGCAAGATCTCCGCGGGCGCCGCCCTGGTCGTCGTACCCACGCTCATCGCCGGCGTCTACGGGATGAACTTCGACCACATGCCCGAGCTGCACTGGGACTACGGCTACGGCTTCGCGATCGGGTTGATGGTCGGCGCGTCGGCCTTCCTGCTCTGGTTCTTCAAGAGGTCGGGATGGCTCTGAGCGACACCGTCCCACCCCGACTGAACGCCTGGCGGGTCGTGTGGTGGTTCGGCTTCGTCAGCCTCGCCGCCGACATGGTCTACGAGGGCGCGCGGTCGATGTACGGACCGGTGCTCGCCGCCCTCGGTGCCTCCGCGGTGGTGGTCGGCGTCGTGACGGGCGCCGGCGAGGCCATGGCTCTGGTGCTGCGCCTGGTGTTCGGGCCGGTCGCCGACCGGACCGGGCGCTACTGGACGCTCACCATCGTCGGCTACGGGCTCACGGCGGTGTGCGTGCCCCTGCTCTGGCTGGCCCCCCGGCTGGGGTCGGCCGGCCTGGCCTTCGCGATCACGATGATCCTGCTGGAGCGCCTGGGCAAGGCCGTGCGGTCCCCCTCCAAGTCGGCCCTGCTCGCGCACGTCGCCGGGGCCGTCGGGCGGGGCCGGGGCTTCGGGGTGCACAAGGCCCTCGACCAGGTGGGCGCCTTCGCCGGCCCCCTGCTGGTCGCGGCCGTCGTCGCCGTCGCCTCGCTGTGGGCGGGCATGGCGGTCCTCGCCATCCCCGGCGCGATCGCCATGGTGCTGCTCCTGACGCTGCGGCACCGGGTGCCGGACCCGAGCGTCTACGACCCCTCGACCCCGTCGGCAGCCCCGTCGAGCGCGGCAGACGCCGCTGCGTCACGCGGCTGGTGGGCGGAGGCGGTCGGGGTCGGCCTCCCCGGCGACTTCTTCCGCTACGCCGTCGCCGCCTCGCTGACGACCGGCGCCCTGGTGACCTTCGGGATCATCGRCTACCACCTCACCGTCGAGGGGATCGTGCCGGTCGCCGCGGTCCCGCTCGTCTACGCCACCGCGATGGCGGTCGAGGCGGTCGCCGCGTTGCTCGTCGGCTGGATCTACGACCGGGCCGGGGCGCGCATCCTGCTCGTCGTGCCGGTCCTGGTGGCGGTGGTGCCGGCGCTGGCGCTCGGCTCGACGCTCGCGCTCGTCGTCGCCGGCGTCGTCGTCTGGGGGTTCGCCCACGGCGTGCAGGACTCGACCATCAAGGCGGCCGTGGCCGACCTCGTCGAGGCACCCCGACGCGCCACGGCGTACGGCGTCTTCGCGGGCATCCAGGGGCTGCTCGCGATCCTCGGCGGTGCGGGTGCCGGCTGGCTCTACGAGCGGTCGCTCACCGCGCTGGTCGTCGTGATCGCCCTCAGCCAGCTGGTCGCCCTGGCCCTGCTGCTGCAGACGTTCAGGCGGACAGCACGCCGGTCGCGAGCAGGATGAGCGTCGCGGCGCCGAGCAGCACGCGGTAGACGACGAACGGCGTGTACGAGTGGGTCGAGACGTACCGCAGCAGCCAGGCGATGGCGGCGTACCCGACGGCGAAGGAGACCACGGTCGCGACGATCGTCGGACCCCAGCCGTAGGTGTTGTCGCCGTTCGGGATCTCCTTGAGCTCGAACAGGCCGGCGCCGACCACCGCGGGGATCGCGAGGAGGAAGGCGAAGCGGGTGGCGGCCTCTCGCTCGAAGCCCAGCACCCGACCCATCGAGATCGTCGCCCCGCTGCGCGAGACGCCCGGGATGAGGGCGAGCGCCTGGGCGACCCCCATCAGGATGGCGTCGCGCAGGGTGATCTGCTTGATCTCGCGGTCGTCGGTGCTGAAGTGGTCGGCGAGGCCGAGCACGACGCCCATCACGATGAGCGTGGTGCCGACGATCCACAGGTTGCGGAAGTCCTCCTCGATGACGTCCTTGAGGAGGACGCCCAGGACCACGATCGGCAGCGAGCCGATGATGACGAACCACCCCATGCGGGCGTCGAACTGCCCGCGCCACTCCGGCTTGAACAGCGACAGCACCCACGCCTTGCCGATGCGCCAGATGTCGTGGCGGAAGTAGATGAGGACCGCCAGCTCGGTGCCGATCTGGATGACCGCCGTGAAGGCGGCGCCCGGGTCGCCCCAGCCGAAGAGCTCGGGGAAGATCCGCAGGTGCGCGCTGCTGGAGATCGGCAGGAACTCGGTGAGTCCCTGGATGGTGCCGAGGACGATGGCCTGAAGGAGTTCCCACACGCCGCAGGAGCCTACGGGGAGGCGATTGCGGCGAGCCGGAGGGCCCGCCGTGGTGGTCGGCACTAATCTCTGGCGCATGCAGCAGCGCTCTCTCGGCTCGACCGGCCTGAAGGTGTCCCGGCTCGGCCTGGGCACCATGACGTGGGGACGCGACACCGACGAGCACGAGGCGCGTGACCAGCTCATCGCCTTCGCCGAGGCGGGCGGCACGCTGCTCGACACCGCCGCGGGGTACGGCGACGGGGCCAGCGAGGAGCTCATCGGCACCCTCATCGGCGACGTCGTCGGCCGCGACGAGGTCGTGCTGGCGACCAAGGCCGGCATCTCACGGCGCAGCGGCCAACGGGTCACCAACACCTCGCGCGGACACCTGCTGACGTCCCTCGACGCGTCGCTCAAGCGGCTCGGCGTCGAGCACGTGGACCTGTGGCAGGTGCACGTGTGGACCGACGAGACCCCGGTCGAGGAGACGCTCACCGCGCTCGACCTGGCCATCACGTCCGGGCGGGCGTCGTACGTCGGCGTCTCCAACTACAGCGGGTGGCAGACCGCCCAGGCGGCCACCTGGCAGCGCGCCGTGCCAGGTCGGGCCACCCTGGCGTCCACCCAGGTGGAGTACTCGCTGCTCAACCGGGGTGTCGAGCACGAGGTCGTCCCGGCAGCGCAGGCGCTGGGCCTCGGCGTGCTCCCCTGGTCGCCGCTGGGCCGCGGGGTCCTCACCGGCAAGTACCGCTCCGGCACGCCCTCGGACTCCCGCGGGGCCACCGAGCACTTCGGCAGCTTCGTGGGCGTCTACCTCGACGAGCGGGGGCGCTCGATCGTCGAGGGCGTGGCCCGGGCCGCCGACGGGCTGGGCTGGTCCCCGCTCGAGGTGGCCCTGGTGTGGGTCCGTGACCGACCGGGCGTCACCGCCCCGATCGTGGGCGCGAGGACCGCCGCCCAGCTGCGCGGCGCCCTCGGCGTCGAGGAGCTGACCCTGCCCCGGGAGATCGTGGACGCCCTCGACGACGTGAGCGGCGACTGATGGCTCGCGCGCACCGTCGACCGCCGGCCGCCGGGGTGGAGTGGGAGTTCGAGACCCTCACCCTGCCGCGCGACTTCTCGCGCAACGTGGTGACCCGGATGCTCGTCGACCGGGCCGAGCACGGCGGCTGGGAGCTGGACCGGCTGCGGATCGGCGACGACGGGGTACGCCGCATCGTGCTGCGCCGCAAGATCATCCGGCAGCGGCTGACCCTCTTCGCCGGCTGAGCCGGGCCAGCAACCGCCCTCAGGCCTGTGGAGGCCCCCTCCCAGGCGCGCGCCTGTGGAGGAC
>NZ_JBFUMD010000356.1:0-4145 GCF_054049555.1 Nocardioides sp. P5_C9_2 | reverse complement strand
CCGCCATGGTGGGGACCGAGGTCGACGGTGGTGCCGAGGACACAGACCAGGACACGGACCAGGACACGGTCGCCGAGGACACGTCGTACGACGAGGACTCCGCCAAGGTCGAGACCGCTGAGGTCGAGACCACTGAGGTCGAGGCCGCCGAGGAGCCTGTCGCCGAGGAGCCCGTCGCCGAGACGGCCCCGCAGCCCGAGCTCCCGTCGCCGGCCGCGATGGCGCCCGTGTCGACCCTGCTCACCGGCCCGCTCTTCGACCCGCTGACCGACCCGCTCCCGGAGGAGCCGACCGACCAGGACCAGTCCGAGCCGGAGGCGCCTGCCGCCCCCGCCGCCCGTGGTGCCGGTCTGGGAGGTGGCCTGCCGACCCGCCAGCGCGGAGGCACGCTGTCGGACCAGGAAGCGGCGACCAGCCCCTTCCGGGACGCTGCTCCGGCCGCTCCGGCTGCTCCGGTCGCCCCGGCGGCCTCCGTTGCTCCGGTTGCTCCGGCTGCYCCGGCTGCCCCGGCTGCTCTCGGTGGCGGACTGCCCACGCGTCAGCGCGGCGGCACCCTGAACGACCAGGAAGCCGCGACCCGTCCCTTCCGGGACGCCGAGCCGACCGCCCCGGTCGCGTCCGCCCCTGCGGACATCGAGGTGCCCGAGGTCGAGGTGCCCGAGGTCGAGGCCGCGGAGATCGAGGTTCCCGAGGTCGAGGTCCCCGAGACCCCGGCGGCCCTGGTCGACGGTCCCGGCGGCCTCGGTACCGGCCTCGCAGGCCTGCCGACCCGTCAGCGTGGAGGCACGTTGTCGGACCAGACGGCGGCCACCAGCCCGTTCCGCGAGTCCACCGTCGAGGCGCCCGCCGCCCCGTCCCTGGGCTCCCTGCCCACCCGGCAGCGGGGCGGCACCCTCGCCGACCAGGACGCCGCGAACCGTGGCTTCCGTGAGGGTGGCCTCGGCAACCGGACCGCGGACGTGACCTCCCTGACCGAGCGTCGCGAGCAGGCTCCGGCTCCGGTCGAGGCGCCCGTCGCCCGCACGGCCCCCCAGCAGGCTCGCCCGCAGGTCGGGCGTGCGTCGTCCCTGACCCGCTTCCGTCCGGCGTCGGCCACCCGCCGCGCCAGCTACGAGGCCTCCGGGGGCGGGCCGCAGCAGCCGCTGCGCACCCCCGGCACCGACCGCACGGCGAGCTCCCGCTCGGCGCTGGACGGCGACGTACAGGTCGAGCAGGACACCGAGGACGACGGCTCGATCTTCGGGACGCTGCGCTCCAGCTGGTTGACCTCCGAGGGGGGCTCCGGATGGCAGTCCACCGAGGTCGAGGCCGGCTGGCAGCGTGCCGAGCAGGTCGCCGAGTCCGCCAAGGACGCCCCCGCCGCCGGCGCAGGCCTCCCGATCCGTCGCCCCGGCACGCTCCTCGTGCCGGGTGGCATCACCAAGCCGACGACCGTCGCGCCGCGTGATCCCGAAGCCATCCGGTCCCGCTACGCCGCCTACGCGGCCGGCGTGAACCGGGGCCGCCAGAAGTCACACCACTCCACCGCCGACCGCACCAACTAGCAGGAACGGAAGTAGTCCCCATGACCGAATACGACTCCGCTGCCTACGCGCAGCCCGACGAGCGCAACCTCGACTGGCTCGTGTCGCGTTTCGTCGAGGAAGTCACCGACGCGGCCCACGCCATCCTCGTGTCCGCCGACGGGCTCCTCATGGCCATGAGCGAGAGCATCCCGGACGAGCGCGCCGAGCAGGTCGCCGCCGTGTCCTCCGGTCTCGCCAGCCTCGCCGTCGGTGCCGCCCGCCTCTTCGACGGGGGAGCTGTGCTCCAGACCGTCGTCGAGATGGAGCACGGCTACCTCATGCTCATGAGCGTCGGTGACGGCTCCAACCTCACCGTCCTCACCGAGGAAGCTGCCGACATCGGCCAGGTCGGCTACGAGATGGCCCTGCTGGTCGAGCGCGTCGGCCGGATGGTGCAGGCCGAGGCCCGCGTCACCACCGGATGACGTGACCTGCCGTGGCACCCCCTGACCTCAGCGGCATGGATGACGAGGCGACACCCAAGCCTCGCTTCATCCGTCCGTACACCATCACGTCAGGTCGCACCGAGGCTTCGGTCGACCTGCCGATGGAAGCCACCCTCCGTACGMAGGAGGACGGCACCGGTGCCCTCAGCGCAGCCGCGCTGAAGGTCCTGGAGGTCTGCGACACCCGTTCCGTCGCCGAGGTAGCCGCCCTGGTCCACATGCCGATAGGCGTGGTCCGGGTGCTGCTGAGCGACCTGGTCGAGCACGGACACATCCGTGTGCAGGCCACCATCACCAACGACTCGTCTCGTGACGAGCGAATTGAGCTCATCGAAAGGACCCTCCGTGGACTTCGCACCTACTAGCGCCTCGCGCAAGGCGGCGTCGACGAAGATCGTGATCGCCGGTGGTTTCGGCGTGGGCAAGACGACGCTGGTGGGCTCGGTCTCCGAGATCCAGCCGCTGCGTACCGAGGCCCTCGTCACCAACGAGTCGGAGGGTGTCGACGATCTCGCCGCGGTACCCGCCAAGTCGACGACCACCGTGGCCATGGACTTCGGACGCCTCACCCTTGCCGAGGACCTCGTCCTCTACCTCTTCGGAACGCCCGGCCAGCGCCGCTTCTGGTTCATGTGGGACGACCTGTGCCTGGGCGCGATCGGGGCGATCGTCCTGGTCGACACCGCCCGCCTGGACGAGTCGTTCTCGCCGCTGGACTACTTCGAGCACAAGGGACTGCCGTTCATCGTGGCGGTCAACCAGTTCGAGGGCGTCCAGCAGTACTCGCTCGACGAGATCGCCAACGCCTTGGCACTGCCCCCCGAGGTGCCGATCATCGCGATCGACGCCCGTGATCGTGAGTCGGCCAAGACGGCCCTCCTGCGCATCACCGAGTACTCGCTGCAGAAGCTGACCGCGCAGCTGTCCGTGGGAGTCCACTGACATGTCCCTCACGTCTCGTGTCCGGCGACTGTCCGGCCCGTCCTCGCGCCGTACGGCTCCCGGCATCGCCCTCCTGGCGGTGGTCCTCACCGCCGCAGGGTGTGGCGGCACCAGCTCGGCCGCCAGCACCGACCCGGACCCGCAGGTCATCCGGGCGGGCTACCTGACCGTCTGCACGTCGCTGCCGTACGAGCCGTTCGAGTTCGAACGGAACGGCGAGACGGTGGGCTTCGAGATCGATCTGGCCAAGGCCGTCGCCGAGGAGCTCGGCGTCGAGCCGGACTTCAACAACGACGACTTCGACGCCGTGCAGTCCGGTCAGCTGCTCAACGAGAACGCCTGTGACATCGCGGCCGCCGGTCTCACCATCACCGGTGACCGGGCCCGCGTGCTCGACTTCTCGAGCCCGTTCTTCAACGCCGCACAGGCGCTCGTCGTCACCGGCGCGAGCGGCATCCGCAACCTCGACGACCTGCGGGGCGGCCGGATCGCAGTCCAGGCCGGCACGACGGGTGAGCTCTACGTCACCGACAACGCGCCGCGCAACACCCAGGTCGTCCCCTTCGACGACATCGGCGAGATGTCCAGCGCCCTGAACGGCGGCACCGTGGACGCCGGCGTGTACGACAACACCGTCGCCGGCTCGGCGATCAAGGAGTACCCCTCCTTCCAGATCGCCGCCGAGTTCGACACCGGCGAGCAGTACGGCATGGCGGTCAAGAAGGACGGCAACGTCGACCTCCTGCGGGTCGTCAACGCCGTCATCGCCGACCTCAAGGAGAGCGGCGGCTACGACGAGATGTACGCCGAGTGGTTCGGCGCGAAGAAGAAGTCCTGACCCAGCTCGACCGGTCGCGCAGACGGCGAGGAGCTCCCGCACCCGCGGGATGACCTCCTCGCCGTCAGCCGCGTCCGTTCCTCGCACCATCCGGGATCCGTCCCCGCGTGTGAGCATGTGGCGGTGACCGCCATCTTCACGAAGTCCCGGGAGCCCGCCCGGCCGGGATCCATCCCCGACCGGCTCCAGATGTTCGCGCGGGAGGTCCGGTTCTACGCCGAGATCGCACCCACGGCCGGAGTGAGGGTGCCGACGGCGTTCCGGGCCGAGGTCCGGGGCGGTTCCACCGTCCTCGAGCTGGAGGACCTGTCGTCCTGGTGCGAGGGCGCGGACCCCGAGGCGGCGGCCAGGGCG
>NZ_JBFUMD010000355.1:0-4147 GCF_054049555.1 Nocardioides sp. P5_C9_2 | reverse complement strand
GGACTCGAGGGCCCGCAGCAGCCGCTCGGCCTTCCAGCGCGACTCGAGCCACTCGTCGTCGACGTCGGAGCGCACGGTGATGCCACCGCCGGTACCGAGGGTCCAGCGGCCGTCACCTGCGGTCATCAGTGACCGGATGACGACGCCGAGGTCCGCGGGCCCGTCGCCGCTGATCCAGCCGAACGCGCCGGCGTACGCCCCGCGCGGCGTCTCCTCGACCTCCTCGATGACCTCCATCGTGCGGAGCTTGGGCGCCCCGGTCATCGAGCCGGGCGGGAACAGCGCGCGCAGCGCCCCCACCGTCGTGACGTCGCCGCGGAGGCGGCCGCGGACGGTCGAGACGAGCTGGTGCACCGACTCGTAGGACTCGACGTCCATCAGCACCGGCACCTCGACCGAGCCCAGCTCGCTGACCATGCCGATGTCGTTGCGGAGCAGGTCGACGATCATCAGGTTCTCGGCGCGGTTCTTGGGGTCGCGGGCCAGGGCGGTCCGCAGCGCCTCGTCCTCCTCGAGGGTCTCCCCGCGCGGCGCCGTGCCCTTGATCGGCTTGGTCTCGATCGTGCGGTCCGCCGTCACCAGCGCGTAGCGCTCCGGGCTCGAGCTCAGCAGCCACGCACGGTGGCCCTCGACGTCGTGCTGGAGGCACCCGGCGTACGGCGCGGGGTTGAGGTCGCGGAGCCGCAGGTAGGTGGCGACGGGGTCGAGGTCGGCCTCCGCGGCGACCCGGTAGGTCAGGTTGACCTCGTAGGAGTTGCCCGCCCGCAGGTGCTCCTGCACGCGCGCGAACGCCGCGGCGTACTCGGCGGGCGGGCGACCTCCCGGGCGGGTCGTGGACATCGCGGGGGTTACAGCACCCGCGAACCGTGGATTCCCCCGCGTAGGCGGGGCTCCTGCAGCGGCCCCCGCGACGTGCTCGAACGACCGCACAGACGACGGCCGCATCCACACCGCGTCGGGCAGGTCCGGGTCGGGACGGGCCGGGAGGTCGGGCCGGCAGGCGGCGCCGAGGTAGCCGAACCACTGCTCCCCCGGCGCCATCGCGGCCTCGAGCACCGTCCAGATGTCGTCGCCGACCACGACCGAGGCGCCGCCCGCGTGCCGCCGGACCTCGCGGCGCGCGGCGTCGTACGTCAGGGACACGTCGTCGTCCTCGAGCCACCCGATGATCGAGCGCCGTCCCGACCACTCGCGGGCGCCGCCGCCGTCGAGCCAGAAGCAGCGCGGGTGCTCGGCCGCGACGGAGCCGAACACCGACGCCGGGTCCGTCACGTCGTCCCCAGGAAGCGGGCCACGATGGCGCGGCCGTGCTCCGAGAGGATCGACTCGGGGTGGAATTGCACGCCCTCGAGCGGCAGCGTCCGGTGCCGGACCCCCATGACCACGCCGTCCTCGCTCCACGCCGTCGCGGTCAGCACGTCCGTCGGCAGCGCGGTCACGCCGAGGGAGTGGTAGCGCACCGCGGCGAAGCCCTGCTCCATCCCGCGGAACACGCCGCGTCCGTCGTGCGTGACCCGGGCGACGTCGCCGTGGGCCGGCTCGATGCGCTCGACCGTGCCGCCGTACGCCGTGACCAGGCCCTGCATCCCGAGGCAGACGCCCAGCACCGGACGGCTGCCGGCGAGCAGCACCTCGCGCCCGACCGCGAAGTCGACCGGGTCGTCCGGGTGCCCCGGGCCGGGCGAGAGCACCACGTGGTCGTGGGCGAGCACCTCGGCCGCGCTCACCTCGTCGTGCTGCACCACGTGCGGCAGCACGCCGGTCACCGCCGCGACCAGGTGGACCAGGTTCCACGTGTAGGAGTCGTGGTGGTCGACCACGACGACGTCCGCGGGTGGGGGCACGGGAGCACGCTAGCCCCGATTCCCCCTCGGGGTACTCCGTCGTTACTGGGTCAGCGTCCGGCACTCGGGCGGCACCGGCTGTCCTCCGGTGGGGCCGGCGCACTGGTCCCACTGCGCCAGCTTGGCGAGCAGCCCCTGCACCTCGGCGGCGTGCCGCGGCTGGGCGAAGGCGTTCTTCTTCTCCCAGCGACGGTTCCTGTAGGTGTAGAACTCGTAGGCGAACGCGTTGCGGCGCACGTCGGTGTCCATGTCGTAGCGGATCAGCACCCCGGTCCGGCTGCGCACGGCGACGTAGGACGGGACCCGGTCGAGCTCGTCGCCGTTGAGCGCCGAGTCGGGGTCGAGCCTGGTCAGCGCCTGGGCGGTGTGCTCGATGAAGACGTGGTTGCGGCGCACCAGGGCCGGGTCGCCGAAGGTCGGCACGATCGACTGCCCCGAGCGGTACGCCGGGGACGCGACGCCGGCGAGCTCCTCGAAGGTCGGCGCGAGGTCGACGTTGGACGTCAGCTCGGCCCGGGTGCCCGGCACGACGCCCGGCCCCACGACGTACAGCGGGACGTGCACGTCGGTGTCGTAGGCCGTGCCCTTGCCCCGCCCGAGGCCGTTCTGGCCGAGGTGGAAGCCGTTGTCGGAGGTCAGCACGACGTAGGTGTTGTCGTCGACGAGGCGCAGGATCCGGCGCACGGTGCGGTCGATCGACTGCGCCATCATCGCGCGGTTGCGCAGGTCGGCGACGCTCTGCGCCGCACGGAACGGGTTCGGGCGGGTGTTCCACGCCCGGGCCGGCTTGCCGTTGGCCTTGCGGGGCCGGTTGTCCCGGCGGTCGTCGCCGAAGCCGGGCAGGTCGCGCGTGGTCAGCGAGGTGCACCTCACCGGACCGCAGTTGCCCGGGCGGCCGGCCCCCGGCCGGTCCCGGAACGCCGGCGGGAAGACCGGGTCGCCGGGGTAGTAGGGCTTGGGCTGCGTCCGGTTGTGCGGCGCGTAGGGCGCGACCTCGAGGAAGTACGGCGCGTCGTCGTCGCGGTGCGCCTTGATGAACTTCGTCGCGTAGGACTCGATGACGCTGCCGGCGTAGGCCTTGTCGCGCTCCTTCTCGGGCGCGGCCAGCGGCGGCGGCGTGTGGTGCCGGGCGCGCAGCCGGCCCTGGCGGACGTAGGTGCTGTCGAAGTCCCAGCCGTCGTACGCCGAGCCGAAGACCACGTTGAACTGCGACCAGCCCGGCGGCATGGGCGGCAGGGCGCGACCCTGGAGGTACTCGTACTCGTTGAGGTACTTGCCGACGAAGCCGGTCGTGTAGCCGGAGCCCTGGAGCGTCACGTTGAAGGACCGCTCCGGGTTGCCGTAGCCCTCGAACGCCGCGTAGCCGCCGAGGGGCATCGCGTCGAGCTGGCCGGAGGTGTTGGTGCGCACGCCGGTCTGGTGGGGGTACTGCCCGGTGAAGGTGCTCGATCGCGACACGCAGCACAGGGAGTCGACCACGAAGGCGTGGGAGTACGACGCCCCCGCACGCTTCATCTGCCGTGCCGAGCGCATCGTCTGCACGAGGTCGAGGGAGAAGTCGTCCATCAGGACCATGACGATGCTGGGCCGCTGGGCGCGCTTGGCGGCGGGCAGGTCCGCGCTCCTCACCCCCGAGGCGGCCGCCGCCCGCGGGGGCGCGGACCCGGGGGACCCGTTCGTGCCGGTGACGGCGGAGCCGCCGGCGGCACCGCAGGCCGTCAGGGTGGTGACGGCGAGGCACACGGCCGCGGCCACCGAACGTCGTACGAACAGCAAGGACTCCCCCGTCCATGGTGATTGGTCACTGATGGTGACGTGCCCGGGGAGGGATTCGTTGCCTGCCACGCCCGAGAGGTCAAATGTCTACCAGACTTATTGACTATCGGCGACCAGGTCACGCACGAGGTCGTGGATCAGGTCGTAGCCGTTCTCGGTCAGGATCGACTCGGCATGGAACTGGATGCCCCGGAAGTGCGGCCCGGTGACCTGGTGCACGTCCCCGGTCGCCTCGTCGCGCTCGACGCTGACCCCCGCCGGCAGGGACCCCGGATCCAGGACCCGACCCACGAACGTGTTGTAGAAGCCGACCCGCTCGGTGCGCCCGTCCAGCCGGATCGGCGACTGGGTGCCCTGGAAGACGATGTCCTTGAAGTCGAGCGGGATGCCGAGGCGATCGCACAGCGTCTGGTGCCCCAGGCACACGGCCAGGAACGGCTGGCCGGCGGCGAGCACGTCGTCGACGGCCCGGCGGAAGGCCGCGATCTTGGGGTGGTCCCCGTCGCGCGGGTCGCCGGGCCCGGGCC
>NZ_JBFUMD010000354.1:0-4181 GCF_054049555.1 Nocardioides sp. P5_C9_2 | reverse complement strand
GATCAGGTCCTGCTCACTCATGCGATCACCTGCGCAAGGACGGGGGCGAGCTCGGTCGCCAGGTCGTCGGGGTCCACCCGGCGCACGGTCACCCGCGGTCCGGAGTCCTCCTGGTGGGGGGTGAGGCTGTGCCAGCCGTCGGCGAGCAGCACCCACGAGGCGACGCCCACGCTGGTGGTGGCCCTCCCGGTGACCTCGGCGGCCAGCACGCGCAGGCGACCGCGGCCCTCGGTGTGCACGGCGGCCACGGCGGTGGCGGCGTCGGCGTCCGTGATCGGGGTGGCGTCGGCGTCCAGGACGCCCTCCCCGTGGTGCTCCATCAGCACCGGCACCAGGTCGGAGCGGCCCGAGCGCAGCGCCTCGCCGATGGCGTCGACGAGCTGGAAGGGCACCTCCATGGTGGCCGGGACGTCGGACTCGCGCAGGTCGACGTCGTCGGGGATGGCGGCCACCCGGGCGAGCTCGCCGGGCCACTGGTCGGCGCGGAACCACGCGAGCTCGAAGACGATGCCGTCGCAGGTCGCGAGGGTGGCGACCGCCCCGCCGGACTGGCGGTGCCATGCCTTGACCTGGCTGCCGGCGGCGGCCACGTCGATGTCGAGGGCGAGGCGGGGGGTGGCGAGCAGGCCGATCGCGCCGGCCAGGCCGGCGTCGAGGCCGGCGTCGCTCAGCAGCCCGCGCCGACGCAGCGTGTCGTCGGGGTCGTGCAGCGAGCCCACCGCGGAGGCGTACGCCGTCTCGTCGGCGGTCCCGCGGGACTCGCCGAGGCGTCCCTCGAGGGCGCCGGGGCCCGCGGCCTCGGAGAGGTCGAAGGGCAGCGGGGCGTCACCGGCCGCGCGGGCGGCCCACCGCAGCTCGGGGAGCGTGATGGCGATCCGGCGGGGGATCCCGTCCAGGAAGCTGGCCGGCTCCGCCGGCGGCGTCGTGAGGTCGATGGTCACCATGATCAGAGTCCCGGCAGCTCGACGGTCAGCCAGTCCTTGTGACCGGCCGGAGGGGGAGTGAAGGCCAGGAGCGCCGCGTCCTCGCGGCCGGGCTCGCCGGCGCGGTCCGCCTGGGCGGCMCGGGTCCGGGCGTCGCCGGTGAGCGCGTCGGCCTTGTGCGAGATCGTCTCGATCGCGTCCTTGAGGGCGTCGACCTCGGCGGCGTGCCGGGCGAGGGAGTCCGCAGCGGTGTCGTGGTGCCCGGCGGCGAGGCGCAGGTGCGAGGCGCGCTCCTTGATGCGGGTGCGCATCGACTCGGCGGCCCGGCCGGTCCACGGCACGCTCTCCGCCTGGGCGACGAGGCGGTCGGCCATGGCCCGGATGTCACCTCCCTGCTCGCGCAGCTGGGCGACTCGCTTGCGCGATGCGGCGCTGTCGCCGTACATCGGATCACGTCCTTTCGTCGACCCCGTGCGCTGACGCACCACGCGTCTCGCGGGTGCGTCAGGGCGCCTTCCCTGCCCGCCGTGTGGTCAAACCTCGAATCATCCTCCCGGTGGACGAGGCGCACGTCACGCCGGCGGGGGCAACCAGCCGGCGAGGCGCTCGAGCCCGGTCCGTACGTCGCCCTCCGGGCCGGCGAAGCTGAGCCGCACGTGCTGCCCGCCCACCTCGGTGTCGAAGTCGATGCCCGGGGCCAGGGCCACCCCGGTCTCGGCGAGCAGGCGTCGCGTCCAGGCCATCGAGTCGTCGGTGAGGTGGCCGATGTCCGCATAGGCGTAGAACGCGCCGTCGGCCGGGGCGAGGCGGTCGATGCCCAGCGCGGCCAGCCCCTCGAGGAGCAGGCGCCGGTTGGCGGCGTACCGCGTCACGTGCCCGTCCAGCTCGGCGTACGACGCCTCGGTGAAGGCCGCGACGGCGGCCCACTGGGCGAGGACCGGCGGGCAGATCGTGAAGTTGCCGGTGAGCACGTCGACGGCCCGGCGCAGCCGCTCCGGCACCAGCATCCAGCCGATCCGCCAGCCGGTCATCGAGAAGTACTTGGAGAACGAGCTGAACACGATCGCCTCCCGCGAGGTCTCCCACGCGGAGCGGGACAGCGCCGGCCGGCCGTCGAGGGGTGCGTACTCGATGCCGTGGTAGATCTCGTCGGAGATGAGCTGCACGCCGCGGGTCTCGCACCAGGTCGCGAGGGCAGCGAGCTCCGCGGGCAGCAGCATGGTGCCGGTCGGGTTGGCGGGGCTGGCCACCACGAGGCCCTTGAGGTCGCCGAGCTCCTCGAGCTGCTCCACGGTCGGCTGGAAGCGGTTGTCCGGGCCGCACGGGACCTCCACGACCTCGCACCCCAGCGCGGTCAGGACGTTGCGGTAGCAGGGGTAGCCGGGTCGTGCCATCGCCACCCGGTCGCCCGGCTCGAAGGCTGCGAGGAAGGCGAGCAGGAAGCCGCCGCTCGACCCGGTGGTCACCACGACGTCGTCGGCGCTGACGTCGATGCCGTGCGCACGTCGGTGGTGGACGGCGATCGCGTCCCGCAGCTCGGGGACCCCCGACGCGACGGTGTAGCCGAGGGGGTCGCCGCCGCGGAGCAGCCGCACGGCCTCGTCCGCGACCGGGCGGGGGGCGCCCGTCGAGGGCTGGCCGGCGACCATGTTGACCAGGTCCCCGTGGGTGCGCTGCCGCTCGGCGGACGCGGCCAGCAGGTCCATCACGTGGAAGGGCGGGACGTTCGCCCGCCGGGCCACCGTCCACCGATCGCTCATGTCCTGGATCGTGTCACGCGCGCGCCGGGCATCGGGCGGGGTCTCGTCGCGCCGATAGGATCAGGGCTCGACGACGACGGGGACGGGGTGGCGTGACTTTCGATGTGCACCAGCTCGACTCGTTCCTGCTGGTCGGCTCCCTCGTCACGCTGGCCGCGATCCTGGCCGTCCGGGTCTCGGCGCGCGCGGGTCTCCCCAGCCTGCTGATCTACCTGCTCATGGGGGTCGTGCTCGGCGAGGCCGTGGTGGGGATCCAGTTCGAGGACGCCCAGCTCGCGCACGCCCTCGGCTTCGGGGCGTTGGCACTGATCCTCGCCGAGGGCGGCCTGACGACCAGCTGGGCCGAGGTGCGGCCCTCCATCCCGCTCGGCGTCTCGCTGGCGACGGTCGGGGTGGCGGTCTCGGTCACCGTCGTCGCCATCGGTGCCCACTACCTCCTCGGGCTGCCGTGGGAGCTGGCAGTGCTGCTCGGGGCGGTGTGCTCGCCGACCGACGCGGCCGCCGTCTTCTCGGTGCTGCGGGTCGTCCCCCTGCCCAAACGGCTCACGGGGACCCTCGAGGCCGAGTCCGGCCTCAACGATGCCCCCACCGTGGTGCTGGTGGGGGTCGTCTCCACCGGTGCGGCCGCCAGCAGCGGTCTCCTCGGGGTCGCCGGCCTCATCGTCTTCGAGCTCGCGGTGGGCGTGGCGGTGGGGGTCGCCGTGGGCGTGGGCGGTGCCTGGGTCATGCGCCGCGCGGCGCTGCCCTCCTCGGGCCTGTACCCGCTGGCCATCCTCTGCCTCACCTTCGCGGCGTACGGCGGGGCTGCTGCCATGCACGCATCCGGCTTCGCGGCGATCTACGTGGCCGCGCTGATCCTGGGCAACTCCGAGCTGCCCCACCGGACGGCCACCAAGTCCTTCGCCGAGGGAGTGGCGTGGCTGGCCCAGATCGGGCTGTTCGTGATGCTCGGGCTGTTGCTGTCCCCTCAGCGGATCAGCCTGGAGATCGTCGGGCTGGCGCTGGCCACCGGGTTGATCCTGACCTTCGTGGCCCGGCCCCTGTCGGTGCTGGTCAGCTCCCTCGTGCGGCCGATGCCGCTGCGGGAGCTCGCCTTCATCTCCTGGGCCGGCCTGCGTGGCGCGGTCCCGATCGTGCTCACCACCATCGCGCTGGCCGAGGGGGTGGACGACGCCGACCGGCTCTTCGACATCGTCTTCGTGATGGTGGTGGTCTACACCCTGCTCACGGGTCCGACGCTGCCCCTGGTCGCCCGCTTGCTCCGGGTCGCCCGTCGCTCCGAGCCCCGGGGCCTCGACGTCGAGGCCGCGCCGCTGGAGCGGGTCGCGGCGGACCTGCTCCAGGTGTCGATCAGTCCCGTCTCACGCATGCACGGCGTCGAGGTCGGGGAGCTGCGGCTGCCGCAGGGCGCGTCGGTCTCGCTGGTCATCCGGCAGGGCGAGGTGCTGGTGCCGGAGCGGCGTACCGTCCTGCGACACGGGGACGACCTGCTCGTGGT
>NZ_JBFUMD010000353.1:0-4187 GCF_054049555.1 Nocardioides sp. P5_C9_2 | reverse complement strand
CACCACGCCCAGTCCGATGACTGACCAGAGAACCCACGGGCCTTGGGCGCCGCTCATGGCCCACACCGACACGAGAGCTGCAGACAGGGTGACGCTGACCTCGAGGTGCCCTTGCACACGAGAACGCGGCGTGTTGGCCCTGCCGCGCAGGTGCTGTAGCCACAGGAGCGGAAGCAGGACCGCCGCGCACCCGAGGATCACCCAGATCGGCCAGAAGTAGCCGCCCCCGGCGACAGCCCAGCTGGCCGTGCAGGTCACCACGATGATGGCACTGAGTGCGGTCAGGAATGCCAGGTGCGAGGCGATGGGCCTGGCCGCCTCGCCCCCGCGCGGGGTGGACCCCCTCATGCGGTGTCCTCCCCTCCACGAGCTTCGACAGCGGCATTCTTCCAGCCGGGCATCTTCCAGCCGCGCTCACCCAGGAGGGCGACGACAGCCGGCAGGGCCACGCCTCGCACCAGTGTCGCGTCGATCAGCACCGCCGCTGCGAGGCCGACGCCCAGCTGCTTGAACATGATCACGTCGAGCGTCGCGAAGATGGAGAACACGGCGACCATGACGACGGCAGCGCTGGTGATGGTTCCTGCAGTGGCACCGACGCCCTCCGCGGCGGCGGCGCGGGGACTTCGTCCCTCGAGCCGTGCTTCCCGGATGCGCTCGAGCACCAGCACCGTGTAGTCCATCGAGAGGCCGAACAGCACCACGAACATGAACAGCGGCAGCCAGTTGATGATGTACCCAGAGGAGTGGAAGCCGAGCAGGGTCTCGGCCCACCTGTGCTGGAAGACCGAGGTCAGGACACCGTAGGCCGCACCGATCGAGAGCAGGTTGAGGCCCATCACAGCAACCGCCAGCAGCGGTGATCGGAACGTCAACAGCAAGAGCAGGAACCCGAGAAGCAGCACGAACCCGATGACCCGCGGGGTGGCCACGCTCATGCGGTGGGAGTAGTCCATCGTCGAGGCGGCGCTGCCCGTGACCAGCGCTGGCGAGCTGACGCCGTCGATGCCGGTCGCGGTGGGTGCCACGTCGTCCCGGAGCCGCTGGATGGTGTTGCTCGCCTCGTCCAGGCCCTGGTCCGGCATGGGTACGTTGACGCGGGCGACGTCGCCGTTCGAGGACACCGTGATGGCGACGGGCCCCTGTCCGCCGGTGACGTCGGTCGCCTGCTGTCCGACTGCGGTGAGGTCTGCCTGTGCCTTCTGGGTGTCGAGGTCGTGTCCGGTGACGACCAGCTGGGTGTCGGAGGGCGCGCCCGGGAAGGACTTCTCGATGCCGTTGAGTGCCCGGACCACCGGAAGGTCCTGGGGAAGGTCGGCGACCTGTAGGTCACCGGTGTGCATCGAGACCATCGGGATGGTCAGCGCGCCGAGTACGGCGACCGCAGCCACCACGAAGGCGAGTGGACGGTTCGTCACCACACGCGCCAGCCGCGCCCATACGCCGACCGACCGTCCTGCAGCACGCTCCTCGCGGCGGGCGCGAGCCGTGGCACGGCGGCGGTAGCCGGGGATGCGGCCGCGGTCGACACGGTCACCGAGGAGGGCGAGCATCGCCGGCAGCACCGTGAGCGAACCGAGCACCGCGATCGCGACGACCGTGATGGTGCCCAGGCCGATCGAGACGAGGTCGCCGGCGCCTGCGATCAGCAGGCCCGCCAGTGAGATCATCACGGTGAGGCCCGAGATGAGGATCGCCCGGCCCACGGCAGCGGCCGAGGCGATCAACGCGGACTCGGGCATCGCCCGACCGGCAGCTCGTGCCGGACCACGTCCCCGTCGGCTCTCCTCACGCTCGCGGCGCACGTAGAACAGGGAGTAGTCGACGCCGACGGCGAGACCGATGAGGACGACGACGGCCGAGGTCGACTCGCTGTTGGGTGCGACGTGCGAGACCGGGCCCAGCGCACCGATGGCCGCCGCGACAGAGGTGATGCCCAGCACCAGCGGCACGCTGGCGGCCACGAGCGCACCGAAGGCGAGCACCAGGATGAGCAAGGTGATGGGCAAGGAGATCAGCTCGGCGCGGTGAAGGCCCGTCCCGATGAGGTCGTTGATCGCCTTCGTCTCGGTCCCGTCACCGACCTCTTGCAGCTGGGTGCCTGGGTGGTCGGCAGCGACCTGCTTGTCGAGGTCGAGCAGCGGTTCGACATGGTCGGCGGCATCGTCGGGATTCCCGCTCAGCTGGACCTGCACGAGGAGTGTTCGGCCACCATCGGCGACCAGGTCCTTGGACTGCGCGRGACCGGTCACCGACGCGACACCGGGCAGCTCGGCCGCCAGCGTGGTCAGGTCCGCGGCCGCGGCCCTCGCCTTCGTCGCTGACGGCGCGGTGATCAGGATGTTCTCCGAGGCGGGGTCGCGAAGCCCTGCCCGCTGCAGGAGGGCGTCGGCCTGGGCCGACTCACCGACCCCCGACTGCACCTCGGTCAGGTTCTGGGTGCCGACCAGGGCACCGGAGGCCAGGCAGGCCACCACGAACAGCAGCCATGCGGCGATGATCTTCTTCGGATGACGTTGCGCGACGAGCGCACTGCCCCGAACCAGGCGGACGAGGACACCGTGATCTGCCGCCGCTGGGCGAGCACCACCGCGCGTGCGAACGAGTGAGATGGTCATGTCTCGATCGTCGAGGAGCGGCACCTGCAGAGCACTGGAGCCCGCTGGTGTCTGAGTCGGTGAGCACCCCAGAGCTTGTCGTGGGGTTGTCCCCACCACCCGGGCGGCGGCGGTTGCGCGAAAAGGAAGAGGCCCTCACAGTGACTGTGAGGGCCTCTTCCGATTTGTAGCGGGGGCAGGATTTGAACCTGCGACCTCTGGGTTATGAGGTCTCATCAGCCGTGTTTCAGGGTGTTACCTGAGCCCCGAACGTAACACGTTTCCGCAGGTCAGGCTCTATTTCGATGTCTCGGGGTGTGCCAGCGTGTTTCATGAGTAACCCCTGCGAAATCAGTCAGGGGATCAGTCAGGGCATATGGCACGACCGAAGCACGGTAAGCGGCCACGACCCTCAGAACGATGCTTGACGCTCATAGCCCGCCTGCCCCTACCGGAGCAGTCGAGTCCGACCGGCGTTCCTGTGTGCCGGACCCGCAGACACCAATCGCTCGACAGCGAGGCTTGGCGGCGGCCTTCGCCGCACCATCGAAGCGCAGGCTGGAGCGGGGTGACCCTGTGCGGCGTACCGCCCTGTCACAGGTGCTCGCCGACGGCGTGGGTCGTGGTGACGTGGCCATGGGCGCCCCCGGCCAGTGCCGCCTAGACGTCCCTGCGCTGTCCGCGACCGACCTCAAGTCGCCTGATGTGCTGATGTGACCGGTGCCCCACGTGGACTGCCAGCCGGAGTCGTTGCGGTCTGGGTAGTCGTAGTTGGTGGTTTTGGGACGGTTTAGGCCGTTTTCCGACATCCTCTTCTAGCGGTTCGTGCACGGTGCGCGACCGCTGAGCATCCTCGGAGTTGGTAACAGTGGCGCAGCACGGCGAGATTCAGGCAGCGTTGAAGTCGTGGCGCGATGGACTAGTGGGCCTCACTAGACTGAGCGCTCTCATCAAGTTTCGCGCGCCGAAGTCCTCGTCGCTGCTGATCGATACCCCGGACCCAGATGAGGTGCTCACTCGACTGCAGTCCAGTAAGTCGCAGGCATTCCGGGGTGACGTGAACCTGGGCGACCCAGATGCGCCCAAACCGCTGCCACCGGGCACGTTCCTGCACTCTCCGCGACCGGACAGCGAGGTCGGTCCGGTCGTGCGCAACCTGATGCGTCGAGGCGCAGCGGAGTTTCTCGACCGAGGTCTGCTGGTGCTGTATGTCGCCTTCGGCATGCTTGATTGGTCCGATGTCGATGGGACCGCGATGGTCTCCCCGCTCTTGCTGGTGCCAGTGGAGTTGTTGCCCGAAGGCCCGAAGGGCACCCCTCGCGTCACCAAGGGGGAGGATGACCCGGTATTGAACCCGGCGCTCGCGTTGCGGTTGAAGGAGTTCGGCATCGACTTGCCGACGGCCGAGGACATCGATGGTCTGACGGTTTCCGAAACTCTGGCAGCGATTCGTTCGGCGCTCGAGAAGAACAAGTCCTTCACGGGTTGGACGCTCCGTGAGACGACTTACCTGTCGATGTTCTCTTTCGCGAAGGAGGCCATGTTCAAGGATCTTCTCGACAACGAGGCGAAGATCCTCGAGCACCCCAT
>NZ_JBFUMD010000352.1:0-4188 GCF_054049555.1 Nocardioides sp. P5_C9_2 | reverse complement strand
CACCTACACCACCGACACGTGCGGCTCGGTCATGGACAACATCGAGCCCCCCGAGCTGCCCTCCGACACGTCGGAGACCCCCACCCCGGAGGAGTCCCCGACGCAGTGACGTCGCCCGGCCGCGCGACTCTTCGCCGCGCGATGTCGCATCCGCCGGACACCGTTCGTGGAACTCTCGAGGCGGGCCGCCGGGCCCGCGGACAGATGAGGAGCAGACATGACCCAGTACGCGATCTACTTCAACCAGCAGTGGGTCGGCGATCACTCCGAGGAGTGGTTCCGCGGCCGGGGTCCGCTCGCGATGGCCGTCGTGGACGAGATCAAGGCCGCCGGCCAGTACGTGTTCGCCGGTGGGCTCGAGGAGGACCTCGCCGACGCGTTCAGCGCCGACGCCACCAGCGGGTCGGTGGTCGTCACCGACGGTCCCTACGCGGAGACCAAGGAGTACCTCGGCGGGATCACCATCGTCGAGGTCCCGGACGTGGAGACCGCCCGGATGTGGGCCGGCAGGATCGCGGAGGCGTGCGGGTGGCCCCAGGAGGTGCGGGTCGTCAAGTAGGCGCCAGTCGCTACTTGAGCAGCCGGCTCATCCGGCGGTCGGCGAGCGGCTTCCCGCCGGTCTGGCAGGTCGGGCAGTACTGCAGGCTCGAGTCGGCGAAGCTCACCTCGCGCACCACGTCGCCGCACACCGGGCACGCCTGGCCGGTGCGGCCGTGGACCGCGAGGTGGCTCTTCTTCTCGCCCTTGAGCTCGCTGGCGGCCAGGCCCCGGGACCGCTCGACGGCCGCACCGATGACGGTGCGGATGGCGTCGTACAGCGTCTGCACCTCGGCCTCGTCCAGCGAGCTGGCGGGCTTGTACGGCGACATCCGCGCCGCGTGCAGGAGCTCGTCGGAGTAGGCGTTGCCGATGCCGGCGATGGTGCCCTGGTGGCGCAGCACGCCCTTGATCTGCTTGCGGCCCTCGTGCTGGAGGATCCCGGCCAGCACGTCGATGGTGAACGAGTCGTCGAGCGGGTCCGGGCCCAGCCGGGCGATGCCCTCGACCTGCTGCGGGTCCCGGACCACGTAGATCGCCAGGCTCTTCTTGGTGCCGGCCTCGGTGATGTCGAGGCCGGGAGTGGTCTCGAAGTCCGGGTCGTCGATGACCACGCGGGCCGCGAGCGGGTTCTTGCTGTTGGGGCGGGCGGGAAGCGCCGGTACGTCGTCGCGCCAGCGGATCCATCCGGCGCGGGCGAGGTGGACGATGAGGTGGGTGCCGCTGGCGGTGATGTCGAGGAACTTGCCGTGCCGCGTGACGTCCTCGACGAGGGTGCCGTGCAGCGACTGCAGCGGCGGGTCGAAGGTCTTGAGGGCGCTGAACGCCRCCAGGTCGATGCGGGCGATGGCGCGGTCGACGAGCCGGCCCCGGAGGTCCTGGGCCAGCGCTTCCACCTCGGGCAGCTCGGGCATGGCGCGAGTGTAGGCCGCGTGACAGCCCTTGTGGGCGGGGTCACAATGGATCATGGCCCGGCCACGACCCCTGCCCCGGATGGGGGGAGTCCTCCTCGACCCGCGAGGTGAGGACCGGTCGCTGCGCGTCTCGTGGCACCCGGAGGCCGACGTCGTGGTGCTCTCGCTGTGGCGCGACAACCTGTGCGCCGGCACGTTCCGGCTGCCCGTCGACGAGGTGCCCGCCCTGATCGAGCTGCTGCGCTCCGGGCTCACCGAGGCGTACGCCRTCGCTCGCGACCGTGCCGAGCGTGCTGGTGCCCTGCCCCCGGGAGGGCAGGCGGCCGGCTGAGCGGCGTACGACTCGATCGGCGTGTCTGCCCAGATCTAAGGAATCGGCTAGACAGCCCGATACCGTCACATCGTGGACCCGATCCGTAACCCCTACGCCCCCGGTGCCGGGCAGCGCCCGCCCGAGCTGGCCGGCCGCGACGAGCAGCTCGCCGCCTTCGACGTCGTCCTGGAGCGGGTGGCCCGGGGTCGTCCCGAGCGCAGCCTCGTCCTCACCGGCCTGCGCGGGGTCGGCAAGACGGTGCTCCTCAACGCCCTGCGCAGCGCCGCCGTGCGCCGCCAGTGGGGCACCGGCAAGCTCGAGGCCCGCCCCGACCAGGGGCTGCGACGCCCGCTGAGCGGCGCGCTGCACCAGGCGGTCCGCGAGCTCGGGCACCGCGACGCCGACAGCGTGGACCACGTGCTGGGCGTCATCAAGGCCTTCGCCCAGCGCGACGCCGGCCCGGCCGCGAGGCTCAAGGACCAGTGGAGCCCGGGCATCGACGTGCCTGCGGTGCGTGGGCGCGCCGACTCCGGGGACATCGAGATCGACCTCGTCGAGCTCTTCACCGACCTCGGCGGACTGGCGGCCGACAAGGGCAAGGGCATCGCCATCTTCATCGACGAGATGCAGGACCTCGGCCCCGACGACGTGTCGGCACTGTGTGCGGCCTGCCACGAGATCAGCCAGTCGGGGCTGCCGGTCATCGTCGTCGGCGCCGGGCTGCCGCACCTGCCGGCCGTGCTGTCGGCCAGCAAGTCCTACTCCGAGCGCCTCTTCCGCTACCAGCGCATCGACCGGCTGACCCGTGAGGCCGCGGACCTCGCGCTCACCGTGCCGGCCGAGGACGAGGACGCGTTCTACGAGGCGGCTGCACTGGAGGCGATGTACGCCGCCACCGGCGGCTACCCGTACTTCATCCAGGCCTACGGCAAGKCGGTCTGGGACCGGGCGCCGCGCTCACCGATCACCGCCGCCGACGTGGCGGTGGCCGCTCCCGAGGCGGACGCCGAGCTCGCGGTCGGCTTCTTCGGCAGCCGCTACGAGCGGGCGACGCCGGGGGAGCGCGACTACCTGCGGGCGATGGCCGACGTGGCCGGCACCGAGTCCGACGCCCCGGACGCGGTGCCCACCGCCGACGTGGCGGCCGCGCTCGGCAAGAAGCCCCAGTCGCTGAGCCCGGCGCGGGACTCGCTGCTCAAGAAGGGGCTCATCTACTCCGGCGAGCGGGGCCGGATCGCCTTCACCGTGCCGCACTTCGGGCGCTACCTGCGCGAGCACACCAACTGATCAGCGCGCCCAGGCCGGCAGCCGGTGCACGACGGCGTACGTCCCGCCGCTGACCGCCGCCGAGAGGAACGCGCCCCACGCCATGTCGATCGGCACCAGGGCCGCGGGCCACCCCTCGAGGATGGCGAGGTTGGTGAGCTCGTAGACGCCGTAGACGACGAACCCGAAGAAGGCGCCCACGCCCACCGCCCGGCGCCAGGAGCCGGCGGCGACGGCCGGGTGGATGACGAAGTGGACGAGCCCCGCGAGCAGCACGAGGTAGACCAGGACGGCGCCGACCAGGTTCGGTGACTCCGCCTTGAGGTCGCCGAGCTGATCGTCGTACAGGTCGGTGGCCACGGCGCTCAGCCACAGCACGTCGACCACGCTGAAGACGACGGCGGCGACGGCGAACTGGGTGAGCCAGGCGGAGGGACGCACCGGGACAGTATGGGGGCGCGGCTGCGGACCGATCCTGTCCGCCATGCGGAGGAGGGTGGTCCCATCGACCACCGACGAGGGAGACCCACCATGCTCGAGCCGACCACCTACTCCGAGTCCGCCGCCCTGGCCGCCTTCCTGCGCGCGCAGGTCGTCGCCGCCCGCACCGCAGCCCACGGCCTCGCCGACGAGGAGGCGCGCCTCACCCCCACCCGCTCGGCGCTGAGCATCGGCGGGATCCTCAAGCACCTCAGCACGGCGTGGGTGACCTGGGAGCGTCGCGAGGCGCAGAACCGTGGCGAGCGGGGCTGGGCGCTCACCGAGGCCGACTACGGGACCTTCTACGGCAGCTTCGCGCTCACCGACGGCGAGACGCTCGAGTCGATCATCGAGCGGTACGACGCCGCGACGGACCACCTGCTGGCCGCCGTCGAGGCGATGGACCCGGGGGCGGAGGTGCTCGAGGCGCCGGCGCCGTGGTTCGGCCGCCTCGAGCCGAGTCGGGTCACCCGCCGCTTCCTCGCCCTGCACCTGATCGAGGAGTTCGCCCGGCACGCCGGTCACGCCGACATCGTCCGCGAGCAGCTCGACGGCGCCCAGGCGGGCCAGCTGACGATGGCCGTGGAGGGCATCGCGGGCAACGACTTCATGCAGCCGTGGCGCCGGGACCCCGTCGACGCCTGATCGGGGGGTAGTCCGTGACGTTCGGCCCCCGAT
>NZ_JBFUMD010000351.1:0-4209 GCF_054049555.1 Nocardioides sp. P5_C9_2 | reverse complement strand
GCCGAGCTCGGCGTCGCCTCCCTGCGCGAGGTCGCCGACGTCGAGGCCGCCCTCGCCGCCCTCACCGACGACGAGACCCGGCGTCGGGCCCGACACGTCCTCACCGAGAACCGGCGCGTCCTGGCGTGCGTCGACCTCGCCCGCCGCGGCGAGCTCGCGGCGATCGGGCCGCTCATGACCGCCTCGCACGCCTCGATGCGCGACGACTTCGAGAACTCGGTGCCCGTCGTCGACCACGCGGTGGAGGCCGCCCTGGCCGGCGGCGCGCTCGGTGCCCGGATGACCGGAGGCGGCTTCGGCGGCGCCGTGGTGGCCCTGGTCCCCCGCGACGCCGTGCCCACCGTGCGCGACGCGGTCGCGCGCGCGAGTGCCGACGCCGGGCTGCCGTCCCCCGACGTGCTCGAGGTGGTCCCCTCGCGAGGGGCCGGCCGCGACTAGGTCTCCCTCGAACGGACCGCCCGACAGGGCCGCCGGGGAAGCCGTCGAAAGACCGGCGAAGAAAAGTGGTCGTCCCACGCAACCAACTGTGGCCCGGTCCCGTCTAGGGAGTGAGCAGGGATCGGACAAGTACGGGGGTCTTGTCTGGTCCCTGCGACCATTTCGACCCCTGTAGCCTCACCCGGGTGACGACTCCGACCCCCCTCACCGTCCGGGCCATCACGACCGCCGAGCACGCCGCGTACATCGCCGCCCAGCCGAGCGCGAGCTTCCTGCAGACCCCGGCCTGGGCCCGGGTCAAGCCCGAGTGGCGCGCCGAGTCCCTCGGCTGGCACCGCGGCGACACCCTCGTCGGCGTCGGGCTGGTGCTCTACCGCCAGCTGCCCCGGCTCAAGCGCTACCTGGCGTACCTCCCCGAGGGCCCGGTCCTCGACTGGGACGACCCGGACGTGCGTGACGACCTCGACGCCTGGCTCGCCCCGATGACCGCCCACCTGTCGCGCCAGGGCGCCTTCGGGGTCCGGATGGGCCCGCCGGTCATCACCCGCCGGTGGAGCGCCGCGCAGGTCAAGGAGGGCATCGCCGACGACTCCGTGCACCGGCTCACCGACGTGCCGCCGCTCGACCGCTCGCAGACCGGGGCCGCCGTGGTGGCCCAGCTCAACGAGCTCGGCTGGCGCCCACAGGCCGTCGAGGGCGGCTTCGCGGCCGGCCAGCCGCAGTACAACTTCGTCGTCCCGCTCGTGCACGACGACGGCACGCCGCGCACCGAGGACGAGGTCCTGGCCGGCATGAACCAGCTCTGGCGCCGCAACATCAAGAAGGCCGCCAAGCAGGGTGTCGTGGTCGAGAAAGGCACCCGGGAGGACCTCAAGGCCTTCCACGACCTCTACGTCCACACCGCCGAGCGCGACCACTTCACCCCGCGCGGGCTGCGCTACTTCGAGACGATGTACRACGCCCTCTCGGCCGAGGCGGAGGGCCGCATCGCCCTGTGGACCGCGCGGCACGAGGGCGACCTCGTCGCCAGCACCATCGCCATCCGAGTCGGCGCCCACGCCTGGTACTCCTACGGCGCGAGCTCGACGGAGAAGCGCGACGTCCGCGGCTCCAACGCCGTCCAGTGGGCGATGATCAGCGACGCGATGGCCGGGGGCGCCGCGGTCTACGACCTGCGCGGCATCACCGACACCCTCGACGCCGACGACTCGCACGTGGGCCTCATCCAGTTCAAGGTGGGCACCGGCGGCGAGGCCGTCGAGTACGTCGGGGAGTGGGACCTGCCGCTCAACCGGGTGCTCTACAAGGCGTTCGACCTCTACATGAAGCGGCGCAGCGGATGAGCCTGCGCCTCACTGTCGACGGCCAGCGCTGGCGAGCGCACCTGCTCGCCACCGCGACCGCCCACCCGGGCATCGTGCCGGTCGCGAAGGGCAACGGCTACGGCTTCACCGTCGGTCGCCTCGCCCGGCGCGTGCAGTGGCTGCACGAGCACGCCGGGCAGACCGGCACCCCGGTCGACCTGATGGCCGTCGGCACCTACCGCGAGCTCTCCGGCGCCCTGACCCGCTACGACGGCGACCTCCTCGTGCTCACGCCGTGGCGTCCGGTCGGCGGCGCCGTCGACGTCCCCGAGGCCCGGGACCGGCGCGTGGTCCACACCGTCAGCCGGGTCGAGGACCTGCGAGACCTCACCGACCGCGACCCGCGCGCCCGCTTCGTGCTCGAGCAGCTCACCTCGATGCGCCGGCACGGGATGACCCGCCGCGAGCTCGCCGAGGCCGGCCGGGTCGTGGCGGAGCGCCGCCTCCCCGGGCTCGAGGGCCTGGCCCTGCACCTGCCGCTCAACGTCGCCTCCCACCTCGGCGAGGTGACCCGCCTCGTCAACGACGCGGTCGCGGCGGGCGTCGGGACCCGCACCGTCTTCGTCAGCCACCTGACGTCCGGCGAGCTCACCGCGCTGCGCGCGTCGTACCCCGACTTCACCTTCCGCCCACGCATCGGCACCGACCTGTGGCTGGGCGATCGCGGAGCCCTCACGGTCACCTCGACGGTCCTCGACGTCCACCCGCTCGAGCGCGGAGAGGCCTTCGGGTACCGCGGCCGCTCGATGCCGACGAGCGGGCACCTGCTGGTGGTCAGCGGCGGTACGGCGCACGGCATCGGCCTCGAGGCGCCCAGCGGCGAGCAGTCGATCCGGGCCCGTGCCGCCACCATCGCCCGCGGCGGCATGGACGCGGCCGGCTTCGTGCGCTCGCCGTTCTCCATCGACGGCAAGCAGCGGCTCTTCGCCGAGCCCCCGCACATGCAGGCCTCGATGCTCTTCGTGCCGTCAGGCGCCCGCGTGCCGGGCGTCGGCGAGGACATCGACGTCCGGGTCCGGTTCACCGCGACCGGCTTCGACGACGTCGTCATCACCTGACCCGTCGCCCGACCGGGCGCCCAGCAGCACCGACGCCACCAGCCACGCCAGTCCCAGGAGCCGGGCGACCATGCCCCACCAGTAGGCGCGCGCGTCCCCGCCGCCGGCCGGGGCGAGCAGCCCGCCGAGGTACCACCCGAGCAGCGCGAAGTGCAGCACCTCGCCCGCCTGCCACACCAGCAGGTCGCGCCAGCGCGGCACGCCCATGGCCGCCAGCGGGAGCAGGACCAACGCGTACGACGGCGCGGACGCCGGGCTGACGAGCAGCGTCCCGGCGACGACCAGGGTGCCGAGCGCCGCCAACGACAGGCGGGTTCGCAGCCCGACGAGGGCCACGACCACCAGCCACGCGGCCACCAGCACGCCGGAGACACCCAGGACGACGGCTCGGGCGGGCTCGGTGTTGCTCGCCTGCTGGACCAGCAGCCACACCGAGCCGACGTCGACACCGTGCAGGTAGCCCTGCCACGACGCCCGCCAGGCGACGGGTGAGGAGACGTACGCCGGAGCGTTGACGACCAGCCACGTCACCACGGCGACCGTCGCGGCCCGCCATGCCTGGGCGGACCGGCCGTCCCGGACCCCCACCACGACCAGGGGCACCAACAGCAGCGCGACCAGGGGTGAGACCGCGGCACCCAGGCCGAGCGCGACACCGGCGACCGCCGGACGCCCGCGCGCCCATCCCCACAGGACGCCCGCCACCGCGGTGGCCGCGAGCAGGTCCCAGGTGATCGGCCACACCAGCACCAGCACGGGTGCCGCCGCGAAGGCGGCTGCGTCCCACGGCCGGCGTCGGCGCACCCCGACCAGGAGGCCGGCGGCGAGCAGCCCGGCGGCGGCGAGCCAGACCGCGGTGACGCCGGTGAAGATGCGGGCCTCGCGGTGCACCGCGTCGTCGACGGCGACGTCGGGCACGGGCTGGGCGCGCCGGGCGTCGAGGTCGGGCGAGCCCGCGAGCACGTGGGTGACGCCGGCCGCGGCCCACGCGACGTACGCCGGGACCGGGGGCTGCCAGCCCGGGGCGTACCGGTCGCGGACGCCCGCGTCGTCGGTGAACGGCCAGGCCAGCTCGGCGTGACCACGGTCGACGTACGCCTGCGAGACGTCCGACCAGCAGAGCGCGGCGTAGCGCCCGGTCCCGCCCTCGCCCGCGACGTCGAGGCAGGGCGCCTTGGCGACCATCCCCAGCGACAGGGCGAGCGCGGCGAGGAGCAGCACCACGCGCAGCGGCGTCCACCAGGGGTGCCGTCCGGCGTGGTCGCCCAGCGGGCCGCCGGCCACCTCGCTCAGCGAGCGGACCAGCGCATCGTCGCGGCTGGGGTGGACGCGGGCGGGCATCACGACGC
>NZ_JBFUMD010000350.1:0-4212 GCF_054049555.1 Nocardioides sp. P5_C9_2 | reverse complement strand
CAGCGGCGGGGATCAGCGGGCGAGGGAGTCGCGCAGCTCGGCGACCACCGAGTCCACGACGGCGGTCAGGTCGCCGCCGACCTCCTTGGCGACCGCACGCTGACGCTGGTACGACGCCCCGCGGTGCACGATGTCGTCCACCGACCGCAGCTCCTCCTCGCAGTCGAGGCGACGGGCCACGGGGGTGAGCCGTTCGAGCAGGTCGTGCAGGTCGTCGGTGACCAGCCGCTCGCGGGAGCCGGCGTCGAGGATCACGATCGCGTCGAGGCCGTAGCGGGCGGCGCGCCACTTGTTCTCCTGCACGTGCCACGGCGGCATGGTCGGCAGCTCCTCGCCGGCGGCGGCGCGGGTGTCGAGGTCCACGACGAGGCAGTGCATCAGCGCGGTGAGGGCGGCCAGCTCGTCGATGTCGGACATGCCGTCGCAGACCCGGTTCTCGATGGTGCCCAGGTGGGGGGCGGGCCGGACGTCCCAGCGCACGTCGGACATCGAGTCGATGACCCCGGTGGTCGTCTGGTCGGCGATGCACGCCTCGAACTCGGACCACTCGCGGAACTGGAAGGGCAGCCCGGCGGTCGGCAGCTGCTGGAACATCAGGGCCCGGTTGGACGCGTAGCCGGTGTCCTGGTCGGCCCACACCGGTGAGCTGGCGCTCAGCGCGAGCAGGTGCGGATAGCTGTTGAGCAGCGCCGACAGGACCGGCATGACGCGGTCGCGCTCGGGCATCCCGACGTGCACGTGGACGCCCCAGATGAGCATCTGGCGACCCCACCACTGGGTGCGGTTGATGAGCTCGGCGTACCGGTGGCCCTCGGTGAGCTGCTGGTGCGACCAGTCCGCAAAGGGGTGCGCGCCGGCGCCGAAGAGGTCGACGCCGAGCTCGTCGGCGGCCGGCATCACCACCGCCAGGGTCTCGCGCAGGTCGGCCACCGCCTCGCCCACGCTGCCGCAGACGCCGGTCACGATCTCGACCGTGTTGCGCAGCAGCTCCTTGTGGAGCCGGGAGGGGTCGGCGAGTCGCGGACTGGCCGCGGCGAAGAGGTCTGCGGCCGTGTTGGACAGGTCGCGGGTGGTCTGGTCGACGAGCGCGAGCTCCCACTCCACGCCCAGCGTGGGGGCGGGCGAGGCGTGGAAGTCGAGGTGCACGACCCCATGCTAGGGACGTCGGGAGGCCCCGGCCTCACCCCCACGAGCCGGATGCCACCATGGCGCCCGTGGAGGAGGAAACGCGCATGACCGTCGAGGACGGCACCCCGCTCGAGCCGGCCGTCGAGGCCGCCGTCGGAGCGGCCGCCGTGGAGGCCGCGGAGGCGGCCGCCGGTCCGGCGGCGGAGGCCGCCGTCGAGGCGGTCGTGGAGGCCGCCGCGGTCGAGCAGGCCGAGGCTGCGCAGGAGGCCGCCGAGGTCGCCCGGGAGCTCAACCTCAGCCTCGACCTGTGCCTGCGCATCGGGGAGGTCCTGCTCTCCTCGGGTGCCGGGGCCGCCGACGTCACCGCCACCATGCAGTCGGTCGCCCACCACCTCGGCCTGCGGCACCCCGAGATCGACGTGACCTTCACGTCGCTGTCGATGAGCTACCACCGCGACCCCGCCGAGCCGCCGGTGCTGATGCTGCGCAACGTCAAGCACCGCGACATCGACTACGAGGACCTCACCCAGGTCGACCACCTCGTCCACGAGATCCTCGCCGGCCACCTCGACCTCTACCTCGCCCGGACCCGGATGGCCACGATCGTGTCCACCGGCCACCCGTGGCCGCGCTGGGCGGTCACCCTCGGCTGGAGCGCGATGTGCTCCAGCGTCGCGGTCTTCCTCGGCGGCGACTGGCTGGTCGCGCTCATCGCGGCCGCCTCCGCGGCGTCCATCGACCGCCTCCAGCTGGTGCTGTCCCGCCGTCGGCTGCCGACCTTCTACCTGCAGGTCGCCGGCGGGGCGGTCGCGACGCTGTGGGCCGCCGGGCTGGCGGCGACGCCGGTGGTCACCGACCTGTCCCTGGTCGTGACGGCCAACATCGTCATGCTGCTCGCCGGGATCGGCTTCATGGGCGCCATCCAGGACGCGCTGACCGGCTTCTACGTCACCAGCGGGGCGCGCGTCATCGAGGCGCTGCTGGCCACGGCGGGGATCATCGCCGGGGTCAGCGGCGGCCTGTCCTTCGCCGAGGTGGTCGGGATCGACCTCGGTCAGCTGGTGCCCGGCCGGGCGCTGGGCAACCACGTCCTGGTCGGTGTCGTGGGGGCCGCCGTCTGTGCCGCGGCGTTCGCGTTCGCGTCGTACGCCCCACCCCGCGCGCTGCTCCCGATCGCCGCCACCTCGGGGCTCGCGACCCTGCTCTACTCGGTCGTCGACGCCTCGGGCTTCGGCCGCACCTGGGCGGCCGCGGTCGGCGCCTTCGTCATCGGCCTCGTGGCGTACGCCGTCGCGGGCCGGGTCCGGGTGCCGCCCCTGGTGGTCGCGGTGTCGGCCATCGTGCCGCTGCTGCCCGGGCTGTCGATCTACCGCGGGCTGTCGCTGCTGGCCGCCGGCGGCTCCGGGACGTCGTACGGGATCGTCGCGATGATGACCGCCGCCTCGGTGGCGGTGGCGCTCGCGTCGGGGGTGATCCTGGGGGAGTACCTCGCCCAGCCGCTCAAGCGCGAGTCGCGCCGGCTCGAGGACCGTCTGTCCGGCCCTCGCCTGGTCGGCCCGTTCCGGGCGCGGAGCAAGGGCGAGACCCGCGCCGACCGGATCACCTGAGGCCCTGCAGCACGTCCAGCCAGCGGTCGCTGGTGCCGTCGTACGGCGGGTGGCCGGCCTGCACGGCCGCGAGCACGGCGTCCCGGCTGGCCTCCGCCGCGGCGACCACGTCGGCGGGATAGTCGAACGCGACCTGGTGCTCGGCGAACTCGTCCTCGTCGTCGACGATCACCGTGCCGTCGAAGCCGCGGACCACGTCGAGGTCGAGGTCGACGGCCCGCAGGGTCAGCCCGYCCCACTCCGCCGGCGAGGTCATGTCGACGTAGACCTGCACCCCCGAGTCGCCGAGCTTCGGCCAGCGATGCCCCTCGCCCCGGTAGAACGTGGCGAGGTGCCACGCTCCGCCGTGCGGCACCACCCCGACGTGGTCGCGCTCGGCGACGAACGAGTGCCCGGGGCGGCTGTAGGTCGTGCCCGCGACGAAGCCCAGCCACAGCCCGTGCTCGTCCTCGCCGAGCACGACGGCGTCGTACTCCCAGTGGGGTCGGCCGCCCCACTTGGTCATCTCGCAACGGACGCGGGTCCCGGGAGCATGGGTCATGGAGGCGTTTCTACAACGCGCGGGCGACGAGGGCCTACCGGTCGCCGGTGACGCGCGGGGCCAACCGGGCGACCACGTCCTGGTAGCGGGACCCGGTGAGCTTGGCGAAGTGGTGCATGGCATGGGCGTCGGCGCCGACGAGCACCCGGGCCCGGCCGGCCAGGGCGCCGTCGAGGATGATCCGCGCGGCCCTGTCGGCGGGCATCTTGGCCAGCTTGGTGTCGAACAGCTCGGCCAGCCGCTCGTGGTCCTGTCCGGCGGTGGTGCGACCGTTGCGCGCGATGCCGGTCCTGATGCCACCGGGGTGCACGCAGGTGACGCTGACCGGGTGGCCGTTCACGAGCATCTCCTCGCGCAGCGCCTCGGTGAAGCCGCGCACGGCGTACTTGGTGGCGTTGTAGGCGCTCTGGCCCGGCATCGAGATCAGGCCGAACAGCGAGGAGATGTTGATCAGCACGCCGTCGCCCGAGGCGATGAGGTGGGGGAGGAACTCCTTGGTGCCGTGGACCACCCCGTGCAGGTTGACCCCCAGGATCCAGTCGAACTCGTCGTAGGACATGTCCTCGAAGTCGCCGGACATCGAGACGCCGGCGTTGTTGACCAGGACGTCGACGCGGCCGAGCCGGCCGACCACGTCGGTCGCCCACTGCGCCATGGCGGCGCGGTCGGAGACGTCGACGACGTCGCTGCGCACCTCGGCCCCGTGAGCCTTGACGAGCTCGACGGTGCCGGCCAGGGCGTCGGCGTCCCAGTCCGAGAGGGCGAGCAGGGCACCGCGGCGGGCGGCGAGGAGCGCCATCTCGCGGCCCATGCCGCCGCCGGCGCCGGTGATGACGACGACCTTGTCGCGGAGCGTCCTGGGGGTGCGGGTCAGGGGGTTCCTCATGCCGGGATCCTGTCGTCGGTGCGGGGGGCCTCGACGTCGTACGCGTCGAC
>NZ_JBFUMD010000349.1:0-4231 GCF_054049555.1 Nocardioides sp. P5_C9_2 | reverse complement strand
GGTGAYGGCAGAGCCCGCGGCGGACGCGTCGGCACGGACCATCGAGATCAGTTCGTCCGAAGTGGTTTGACCGGCAACCACCAGGGCATCAAGCACCGAGAGCTCGAGGCGGGTGAGGCCGTCGAGCGCACGGATGACGGAGCTGCGAGTCGCTGCCCGTGAGGCCAGCTGGGCGGAATCGTGAGGTGCGGGAGTGGCGAGATCGGGACGATCCGTGAGCAGGCCGGCGAGCCGCTCGTCCGACCAGCCGCGCAGCTGGTCCGCGAGCGTGCGTGGGGGCGCCGCCGGCTGGGTCCTCGACATCCCTTCTACGCTACTCGCCGAGCCCACCCCGGGGCTCATCGTCGAAGAGCGCGAGGGCAGGGCATGAAGCCGGTCGATCTGCACCACGGAGCCGCCACCGACGTGGGACACGTGCGCACGGTCAACGAGGACTCCTTCCTCGTCGCCCCTCCCGTCTTCGTGGTCGCCGACGGCATGGGCGGTCACGCCGGGGGCGACGTCGCCAGCCGCATCGTGGTCGAGGAGTTCGCCCGCCTCGTCGAGGAGGGCTACGACCCGCAGCGGGGTGCGGAGCACGTCTCGGACACCATCGCCCGCTCGCAGGCCCGGATCCTCGAGTACGGCGAGGGGCAGCGCGCCGACCACCCGCGCTGGCACGCGGGCACCACCGCGGTGGTGGCCGTGCTCGTCGACGACCACGGGACCACCAAGTGGCTGCTGGCCAACCTCGGCGACTCCCGCATCTACCGCTTCACCGACGGCCACCTGGACCAGGTGAGCGTGGACCACTCGGTCGTGCAGGAGCTCGTCGACGCCGGGCAGATCACCCAGGCCGAGGCCGCCGTGCACCCCGAGCGGCACGTGATCACCCGCGCGCTGGGCAGTCCCGAGGGCGTCCACCCCGACTTCTTCCTGCTCCCGCTGCCCGCAGTCGAGCGACTGATGCTGTGCAGCGACGGCATCTCCGGGATGATCGCCGACGTCGACATCGCCGCGATCCTCGAGTCGGTCCCCGACCCGCGGGACGCAGCCGACGCGCTGGTGCGTGCCGCCCTGGAGGCCGGGGGCCGCGACAACGCCACCGCCGTCGTCATCGATGTGGTGGGATTGGTGCACGACGACTCATACGACTCCGAGCGCCAGCTCGCGAGTCTCGAAGACAAGTTGGGGGCCCGTCCGTGAGCGACTCCGTAGGTCATCGTCGACAGCTGTCCGCCGGCGGCTGGTACGCCGTCCTGGGCGACAAGGTGACGCTGCTCCTGCCTGCGGACGAGCGGCCCCGCGTCGCCGACCTCTGGGACCTGGTGGACGCCGGCGCCGACTTCGACGAGGTGCTCGACGGGGTGCTCGCCGGCGGCATCCGCACGCTCACGGGGTTCGTGCTGGTCGGGCACGGCGACAGCACCCGGGTCCTGGTCCGGGGCGACGTGTCCGTCACGGTCTCGACCGCCGAGGGCGACCAGCTCGTCTCGGGGGCCGGCGAGACCATGTGGGCCGACCGCACCCTGACCGGCGTCACCGGCGGCACCGCCGTCCTGGAGCAGCCCGGACCGCACGACCTCGCCCTCAGGTCCGGCATCGCGCGGGTCGGGTCACTGGTCTTCGGCGACTCACCGGCGATCGACGGTGCCTCGGCTCTCGCCCCGGCCGTTCGCGGCACCGGGGCCACGCCCGACCCGGACCACGGCGACCTCACCGAGACCGGCACCGACACCGACACCGACACCGACCCCTGGACCGGCCCGGACACCGTGGACGACGCCGCGGGGCGCCCCGAGCCCGCCCCGGTCGTCGAGCAGACCGAGGAGGCGGCCGCACCGGCCGGGCAGCCGGTCGCGGACGTCGTACCCATCGAGGTCGCGCCCTCGAGCGGGCAGCACGCGAGCGTGCCCCGCAGCTACGGCGCTCCCACCGACGACGACCCCACCCCGACCGGCGAGCAGCCGGCGGTCGTGGATCCGGCCGCGGTCGTGGAGCCGGTGGAGCCGGCCCAGCAGCCGGGCGACGCGGACGACCACGACGGCCAGACGACCATCGGACCCGCCGCCGACGCCTTCGTGCGTCCCGGCATCCCCGGGCAGGAGCTGGCACCCCCGGTGGTCTCCCGGCCGGTGGCCAAGCTCGTCCTCTCGACCGGTGAGGTGGTCGACGTGGACCGCACGATCATCGTCGGGCGGGCGCCGGAGGCCCGCCGGTTCGCCTCGACCGACCAGCCCTACCTGGTCACCGTCGCCAGCCCCCACCACGAGATCTCCTCGACCCACCTCGAGATCCGTCCCGGTGCCGGCGCCGACCACGGCAGTGCGGTCGTCACCGACCTCGGCTCCACCAACGGCACCGTGCTGGTGCAGCCCGGGCTGCCGCCCGAGGACCTGCAGGCGGGCATCGCCGTCTCGCTGATCCCCGGCGCGATCCTGGACCTCGGTGACGGCGTGACCATCCAGACCACGAACCCCTGACGCAGGACCCCACGTGACGCAGCAGCAGGCCGCCGCCCCCGCCACCACCTACCCGATCGCCGAGCTCGAGCGTCGCTTCTACGCCTTCGCCTTCGACCGCGCGGTCACCTGGGGGCTGTACGTCGTCGTCGGAGTGGGGGCGTGGCTGGCCCTCGGCGACCAGCCGTGGCTCATCGCCGGCATCGTCGGCGGAGCCATGGTCCTGGGCTGGCTGGTCCTCGCGGTCATGACCGGGGTCTCCGGCAGCACCCCTGGCAAGTCCGCGCTGGGGCTGCGGGTCGTRCACCACGGCACCGGGACCCCCATCGGCATGGGTCCGGCCCTCTCCAGGTCCCTCGTCCTCGCCGCGGCGTCCCTGCCGACCTTCGGCATCGGCCTCGCGACGCTCGCCTGGACCGCCGTCGAGGACCGGGGCCGCCAGCGTCGCGGCTGGCACGACCACCTGGCCTCGTCGGTGGTGGTCGACGTGCGCCCGGTGGAGGAGATCGTGGAGCAGGTCGACGACAGTCCACGGCACGTCGTCAACCTCACCGCCATGCGCCTCATCCCCGCCCCGGCCGTGGAGTCCCCGGTCTTCCAGGCGCCGCCGCCGCCCACCCGGCCCGCTCCCGAGGCCCGTCCGCAGCAGCCGACCGCGGCGCCCCCGGCGTACCCCACCCCGCAGGTCCCCGCCTTCCTGCCCCAGCAGCCGCAGCCGGTCCAGCACCAGCCGGTCCAGCATCAGCCCGTCCAGCACCAGGCCCCGCCGCAGCCCGTCCGGCAGCAGCCCGCCGCGGCCCCGGCTGAGCACCCGGGGGACGACTCCGGTCGCACCGTGGTCCGCTCGCGCCCGGACGGCACTCCTCCCGGGCACCCGACGGGCCCCCGGTGGCGGGTCAGGTTCGACGACGGGCACACGTTCGTCGTGGAGGGCCTGGTCCTCGTCGGCCGTCGTCCCGAGCCACGCTCCGGCGAGCCCGTGTGGCACCTGGTGCCCCTCACCTCGGCGGACATGTCGGTCTCCAAGACGCACGCCCAGTTCTCGCCCGCACCGGACGGCGCCCTCGTGGTGATGGACCGGGGCTCGACCAACGGCTCGACGCTGACCCGCCAGGGCGTGTCCCGCCAGCTCTCGCCGGGCAAGCCGGCGACCCTCGTCGACGGCGACACCGTCGCGTTCGGCGACCGGTCCATGGAGGTACGCCGCGAGGCGTGACCCCGTCGGGTCCGCGTGGTCAGCGGGTGATGGCCACCGGGATCCGGGTGACCGAGCCGCGGGCGCCGCGCCAGCGGATCCAGCCGTCGTCGACCGGACCCGGTGCGGCCGGGCCGGTCACGATGATGCGGAAGACGGCGGTCTCACCCGGGCTCAGCCGGGCCGCCAGGGGCGTGACGCGCACGCGGTGCCGGTCGAAGCCGATCGCCTGGGCCGAGAAGTACTCCGCCCGGGTGCCGAGGTTCCGCACGCGCCGGGTCACGGTGCCGGTGCCGCGCACGAGCACGGAGGAGAGGTTGAGGTCGGCCCACGACCCCGTGTCGAGGGCCTCGCGGTAGCGGGACGTGGACACCGGCAGGGCCAGCCGGACCCCGGTCACGTCGGCGCCGGCGCGGCCGGCACCCTGGCGCAGCACCGGGTCGGAGCCGAGGGTCACCGCGGTGGTGGCGAGCACCGAGCGCACGACGGGGGCCGTCCAGTCGTGGCGCGAGCGCAGCAGGGCGGCCGCGCCGCTGACCCGGGCGGTGGCGGCCGAGGTGCCGCTGAAGAGCGCCCAGCCGCGGTCACCGGGGAC
>NZ_JBFUMD010000348.1:0-4262 GCF_054049555.1 Nocardioides sp. P5_C9_2 | reverse complement strand
GCCGTGGACCAGTCCGAGGCGGCGGTGCGCCAGGTGGCGCACCGGGCCCGCGCCCACGTGCTCGCCCGCCGGCCGCGCTCGACGGCCACCGTCGCCGAGCGGGACGCGGTCATCGCGCGCTTCCGGCGGGCCACCGAGACCGGCGACCTGCAGGGCCTGATGGACGTGCTCGCGCCCGACGTGGTGCTGATGAGCGACGGCGGTGGCAGGGTCCGGGCGGCCCTCAAGCCGATCCGCGGGCGCGACAAGGTGCTGCGCTTCCTCGCCGGGATCGCCCCCGACGCGCTCGAGCTGGTGCCGGTGTGGCTCAACGGCGCGCCGGCGGTCCAGTTCGTCGTCGGCGGCGAGCGCGACGGCGTGGGCACGATGCTCGTCGAGGATGGCGCCGTCACCCGGCTCTACCTGGTGCGCAACCCCGACAAGCTGGGCTCGGTGGCCGAGCCCGTCGCGCTCACCCGCTGGGCTCAGTAGCCCTCGGCCTTGGCCCGGTCGAAGGACGCGCGGACCTCGGCCTCGGCCTCGGCGCGGCCGACCCAGTTGGCGCCCTCGACGGACTTGCCGGGCTCGAGGTCCTTGTAGACCTCGAAGAAGTGCTGGATCTCGAGCCGGTCGAACTTGGAGACGTCGCCGATGTCCTGGAGGTGCTGGAGACGCGGGTCGTGCGAGGGCACGCACAGGACCTTGTCGTCGCCGCCGGCCTCGTCGGTCATGCGGAACATGCCGATCGCGCGGCACTCGATGAGGCACCCCGGGAACGTCGGGGCCTGGAGCAGCACGAGCGCGTCGAGCGGGTCGCCGTCCTGGCCGAGGGTGTTCTCGATGTAGCCGTAGTCCTCGGGGTAGGCGGTCGAGGTGAACAGCATGCGGTCGAGCCGCAGGCGTCCGGTCTTGTGGTCGACCTCGTACTTGTTGCGCGAGCCCTTCGGGATCTCGATCAGCACGTCGAAGAGCAGCTGTGAGGAGTCGGACGGGCGGACGTCGCTCTCGGTGATCTCGTCGCGGACGTCGTCGGCTACCTGCTCGTCGGGCACTGTTCTCTCCTGGGGCGTTGGGTGATCGGCGGCCAGTGTCGCGCACAATGGCCCCCGACGGCCAAAGTGAAGGGGAAATCGCGTGCCACGTGACCGACGCCACTCTCCCTCGCCGACCGGTCCGGGACGTGTCGCCCACTGGCTCCCGACCCTGCTGGTGCTGGCCCTCGTGGCTGCGGCCTTCGCGTCGTACCGGCTCGGCCTCGGCCCCCGCTACCTCCCGTGGCTCTCGGTGGACCCGGTGGCYGAGCCGGCCGCGATCGCGCCGCCGGCCGGCGTCGCGCTGCCCGAGTGGGCCGTCCCAGCGCCCGTCTCGGCCGTCGTCCCGCCCGCCGAGCGCGGTCACGTCGACCCGGCCGCCGTGGCCGCCGCGCTCGCCCCCGGGCTGCGTGACAAGGACCTCGGGCGGCACGTCGTGGCGGCGGTCGGCGACCTCAGCGGCGACGGACCCGCCTGGACGTACGGCGAGGGCGCGGTGATCCCGGCCTCGACGACCAAGCTGCTCACCAGCACGGCCGCGCTCGAGCTCCTCGGGCCCGATGCGCGCTTCGAGACCCGCGTCCTGCGCGGGGCCACCCGCCGGGACCTGGTGCTCGTCGGCGGGGGAGACCCCTACCTCGCGAGCCGACCGCTGACCCCCGAGGAGGCGGAGTCGACCTACCCCGAGCGCGCGGACATCGTCACCCTCGCCCGCGACGTCGCGGCCACCCTGGCCCCCGGGCAGCGGGTGCGCGTGCAGTACGACGACGGCCTGTTCACCGGCCCGAGCGACAACCCGCGGTGGCGGGCCGACTACGTGCCCGACGACATCGTCAGCCCGATCACCGCGCTCTGGGTCGACCGGGGGGCCTCGCCGACCGGCTACGGCTACTCCGACGACCCGAGCGCCACCGCCGCCGAGACCTTCGCGGCCGCCCTGCGCGACGCGGGGGTGCGCGTGGTGGGCGGCCCGGTCCCCACGGCGGCACCGAGCGGCGCGACCGAGGTCGCCGGCGTCAGCAGTGCCCCGGTCGGCGACATCGTCGAGCACCTCCTCGAGGTCAGCGACAACGAGGCCGCAGAGGTCCTCGCCAGACACGTCGGGCTGGCGGTGAGCGGGCGGGGGTCCTTCGAGGGCGGCTCGGCCGGAGTCATGGAGACACTGCGGGGACTCGGCATCGACACCGGAGCCGACGTCATCCACGACGGCTCGGGGCTCTCGCGCCTCAACCGGGTGTCCTCGACGACCCTGCTCCAGGTGCTCCAGACGGCCGCCGCGCCGGCCCACCCCGAGCTGCGGTCGGTGCTCACCGGCCTGCCGGTCGCCGGCTTCACCGGCTCGCTGGCCTACCGCTTCGACACCGGCGCCCCCGAGGGACCGGGTCGCGTGCGCGCCAAGACCGGCACCCTGAGCAACGTCCACTCCCTCGCCGGGGTCACCACCGACCGCGAGGGCACCGCGATGGCCTTCGTGGTGGCGGTGGACCGGGCCAGGGAGGAGGACAAGCTCGACGCCCAGCAGGCCGTCGACCACCTCGCCGCGGACCTGGCCGCCTGTCGCTGCAGCGCCGGCTGAGTCGTCGCGGCCCGGGTGGGTCGCCGGGCTAGGGTCGCCCCATGACGACAATGGTCGACTGGGACTTCGCCGTGAACCTCGGCGCCAAGGTGGCCGGTGACGGTCCCGAGGTGACGCCCGAGGCCGCAGCGGCCGCGGTGACCGAGCTGCGGGACGACGCCGGTCGCTCCACCGCGCTGGTGCGCGACTTCACCGGGCTGGTGGCGCAGGGCTACTCCGCGCCGGTGCTCGTCGTCGACCGGCGCGGCTGGGTGCAGGCCAACGCCGACGGCTTCGCCCGCATCCTGGACCCGCTCGTCACCCGGCTGACGGAGAAGAAGGGCACGCCCCACGGCCTGTCGCTGGCCATCGGGTCGCGCGTCACCGGCGCGGAGGTCGGCCTGATGCTCGGCTTCCTGGGGACCAAGGTGCTCGGCCAGTTCGACCCGTTCCACGGCCTCGCCGAGGACGGCGACCCGGCGGGCGCTACCGACACCGGCCGCCTGCTCCTGGTCGCCCCCAACATCGTGCACGTCGAGCGCGAGCTCGGTGTCGACCCGACCGACTTCCGGCTCTGGGTCTGCCTCCACGAGGAGACGCACCGCGTCCAGTTCACCGCGGTGCCGTGGATGCGCGACCACCTCTATGCCGAGATGCTCGCCCTCACCAGCACGGTGGAGCCCACGCGGATGATGGACGACGTCGTACGCCGCGTCTCCGAGGCCGTCCGCGGCGGCGGTGGCAGCCTCCTGGACGTGATGGGCACCCCGGAGCAGAAGGAGATCCTGGACCGGATCACCGGAGTGATGTCGCTGCTCGAGGGCCACGCCGACGTGGTGATGGACGGGGTGGGGCCTTCCGTGATCCCCACCGTCGACCGGATCCGCGCCCGCTTCGACGAGCGGCGCAAGGGCGTCGGCACCCTCGACCGGATCCTGCGCCGGCTGCTCGGCCTCGACGCCAAGATGGCGCAGTACCGCGACGGGGCCGCCTTCGTGCGCCACGTCGTCGACAAGGTCGGCATGGACGACTTCAACGCCGTCTGGGCCGAGCCGGCACACCTCCCGAGCAAGTCCGAGATCGGTGACCCGGACTCCTGGATCACCCGGGTCCTCTGAGGGTCGCGTGAGCCTGCACCCCGCGATCGCTGCCGTACGCCGCGGCGTGCGCGGCGTCCTCGGCGACCTGCCGGCCGGATCCACGGTGCTGGTGGCGTGCAGCGGCGGCGCCGACTCGCTGGCCCTGCTGAGCGCCGCCGTCTTCGAGGGCCACAAGCGTGCCCAGCGGGTCATCGGCGTGACCGTCGACCACGGGCTGCAGGCCGGCTCGGCCGACCAGGCCGCCCGGGTCGTGGAGCAGATGGCCGGCCTCGGGGCCGACGAGACGATGACGGCCACGGTCGTCGTCGACGCCGCGGGACTCGGCCCCGAGGCGGCCGCCCGGGAGGCCCGGTACGCCGTCCTCGAGGAGGTGGCCGCCCGCACCTCGGCCGCGGTGGTGCTGCTGGGCCACACCCTCGACGACCAGGCCGAGACGGTGCTGCTGGGCCTGGCCCGCGGCTCCGGCGGACGGTCCCTGGCCGGGATGCGGCGGGGGTTCGACGTCTTCGCCCGCCCGTTGCTCGACGTACGCCGCGACGACACCGTCACCGCCTGCCAGGTCGAGGGCCTGCGGTCGTGGGAGGACCCGCACAACAC
>NZ_JBFUMD010000347.1:0-4279 GCF_054049555.1 Nocardioides sp. P5_C9_2 | reverse complement strand
GTCTCGGCCAGTCGCAGGTCACCCAGCAGGCCCTCCCCGACGTCGGTCAGCTCGGCGAACTCGAGCTCACCGTCGGCGTCCTTCTGCAGGAACAGCATGTCCAGGATGCGGATGAGCCCCCGGTCGACGTAGTCGGCGAGGATGGGCGCGAGCGTGCCGTCCCCGAAGTTCTCGGTGGGGAACTCGACGACGAGCCAGTCCACCGGGCCGAGATCGTCCAGGGAGCGACTGGCGTCGCCCTCCTGCTTGGTTGCAGCAACCCCCATCAGGGTCACCACCTCTCTTGTCGGAACTCTCTGTCCTGCTGATCGAAGCACCGCCGGCACCACCTCGCATCGCCCACCGCCCGCCTCACCCGGGTGGGGTGCAGGCGCCCGGTCCACCCGGGTGAATCAGCCCGGGCGGGTGAGGCAACCGGCGGCGGTCCGCCGGATGCTGGGAACGTGCTCCAGCGCTACACGGAGGTGGGCGTCGACGCCAGACGTCGGCACGGGGACCGGACCGTCGACCGGTTGGCGTCCTACGGCCTCGCGGAGCCGCTCCTGAGGATCGTGGTCGCGCCGCCGTCGGAGTCGCGGACCCGCCCGGACGACCCGGCCGACGACTGGCTGGGACTGTCCCCGGAGGGGCACGGCCTCGCCGACCGGCTGGCCCTGGACCTGTCCGGCACCGACGTCTGCCAGGTGCTCTCGGCTCCGGGGCTTCGCTGCCGGCAGACGGTGATGCCGCTGGCCGTGCGCCGMGGGCTCGACGTCGAGCCGACCGCGGTCCTGGCGAGGGGCGCAGACGTCGCGACGCTCGCGGACCTCGTCATCAGCCCGGCGCTGCCGGACGCCGTGCTGTGCGTCGACGCGACGACGCTGCGGAGGCTGGCCGCCCACCTGCGCCACYCGAACCGGGCATCGGCCCGACTCATGAGTGCCTGGACGAGCGTCGGGTGGGTGCTGACGCTGGTGCCGCAGGACGAGGGGCCGAGCATCGGCGGGGTGCTGACACCCGTGCGGCGTGCATCGTCCAGGTCAGATTCACCTGAGTGAAGGCCGCAACAGGGGATGTCGGCGACGGCGGAGGGGGGCACCGTGGCGGCATGCAGGCGTACCAGTTCGCGGGCCGTTCGGGCGGGGACCCGGTTCCCTACCGGTTCGTCGTCCGCGGGGACCTGCGTGACCGCTTCCCTGATGCGTTCCGCGGGCTCTCGACGCGGGGTGAGGAGGGCCTCACGGTCATCAGCGGCGACATCATCGACCAGGCCCAGCTGATCGGGGTGATCGTCTGGCTCGGCGACTGCGGGGTCGAGATCATCAGCGTCACACCGGCCGGGAAGGGCCTTTCGTAGTCCCCGGCGGGACCTAAGCCCCGGGTGCGCCCGCTGCGCCCGCCCCTATCGTGGAGCGATGACACGGGGGACGCGCGAGGGGGCGGGGTCGCTCCGGGACGCGGCAGCGCCGCTGACCCCGGTGCCGCAGTCCAAGCTCCGGTTCCCCGCGCTGCGCCCGGACCTCGTGGCCCGACCGCGACTGCTCTCCCCGCTGCTCGACACCGAGGCGCGGCTGGTCCTGGTCTCGGCCCAGGCGGGCTTCGGCAAGTCCGTGCTCCTGGCCCAGTGGGCGGTCGAGGACCCTCGCCGGTTCGCCTACGTCGCCCTGGAGACGTCGGACAACGACCCGGTGTCGTTGTGGACCGGCATCGTCGCGTCGATGCGCCAGGTGGATCCGTCGTTCGGGACGAGCGTCGAGCCGATGCTCCACTCGATCGGCGGCCTTGCGGTGGAGGTCCTGGTCCGGCGGCTGCTGCTGGACTTCGAGAGCCTGCAGGAGCCGGTCGTGCTCGTGCTCGACGACTACCAGCTCGTGCGGACCCGGGCGTGCCACGAGTCCATCGAGCTCCTGATCAGCCATGCCCCGCCGCAGCTGCACATCGCGCTGGCGACGCGCTTCGACCGGCCGCTGCGGGTCGGACGCCTCCGGGCCTCCGGCGAGCTCCTGGAGCTCCGCGCCCACGACCTGGCCTTCTCGGTCGAGGAGACCCACCTGCTGATGGACGCGGCGCTCGTCCCGCCCCTGGGTCGCCGCGACTCCGCCCGCCTCCACGAGCGCACCGAGGGCTGGCCGGCAGGGCTGCAGCTGGCCCTGCTGAGCCTGCGAGCTGCCGACGACCGCACCGCGTTCCTCAGCTCCTTCGGCGGCTCGAACATGCACGTGATGGACTACCTCACCGAGGTCGTGCTCGCCTCCCTCAGCGAGGAGGCGCGGGCCTTCCTCGTGGACACCTCGATGCTGTCTCGACTGACCGGCTCGCTGTGCAACGCCGTCACCGGCAGGGAGGACGGGGCCGACCTGCTGCAGGAGCTCGGCCGGTTGAACCTCTTCCTGGTCCCGCTGGACGACGAGCGCCTCTGGTACCGCTACCACCACCTCTTCGCCGAGTTCCTGGCCCAGGAGCTCGGGTCGACCGACCCCGCACGCCGGGCCGAGCTGCACCGGCGGGCGTCGCGGTGGTTCGCCGACTCCGGAGACGTGAGCCAGGCCATCGAGCACGCCATCGCCGCCTCCGACCTCGACGAGGCCACCGACCTCGTGCTGTCGCACTGGGCGGTCCGTGTCTTCCGGGGCCGCCTGGCGACGGTCGCGGCGTGGCTCGACGCCTTTCCCGCCGGCCACGTCGCCTCCTCGGCCCCGCTGAGCGTCGCTCGCGCGTACGTGTGCGGCCTGCAGGGCCACCAGGACGAGGCCCGGCTCGCCGTCGAGCAGGCGCTGCGCGCCGCCACCCCCGGTCAGCGGATGCCCGACGGAGCCAGCCACGTCGAGCACTCGGTCGCCCTGATCCGCGCGATGCTGGTCTGGGGCGACGCCGAGGGCCAGCAGACGGCCGCTCGGTCGCTGGACGAGCTGCACCCCGACTTCGCTCCCGAGTTCCAGGCCCTCTCCACCTTCGCGACCGGGTTCGGACTGTTCCTGGCGGGTGATCACGAGCAGGCGCTGCCCCACCTGCAGCGGGCCGTGGTGCTGGGGGCGGAGACGGCGACCTGGGTGAGCGTGATGGACGCCATGGGCATCGAGGCCCAGATCGCTCTCGGGCGCAGCTCCCCGGAGGAGGCGTGCGCGCTGGCGGAGCTGACGGTGGCCCGGGCCGAGGAGAACGGCCTCGGCGACCTGCCCCACGCCGGCTACTACGTCGCGACCCTGGGAGCGGCGATGGCGCGATGCGGGCAGGTGTCCGAGGGGGATCCGCTGCTGGCGCGCGGCATCGAGCAGTTCGGCGAGTGGGACCTGCTGCTGGCCGCCCACCTGCGCCTGATGAGGGCTCCGGTACGTCGCCGCCTCGGGGACGTGGACGGGGCGCGGGCACTGCTGGAGGAGGCCAAGTCGTTGCTCGCCCGCTGCGGTGACACGGGGTTCATCGGTCGGCTGGTGCCCCACCTGGAGCGGTCGCTCACGACCTCGCACCGCAGGGGGGAGGGACGCACCGACCTCACCGACCGCGAGCTCGACGTGCTGCGCCTCATGGCCCAGGGGCTCACCAAGCGCGACATCGCCCACCAGCTCTTCCTGTCGTTCAACACGATCCACTCCCACACGAAGTCGATCTACACGCGGCTGGACGTCCGCAGCCGCACCGAGGCGATCGCCCGGGCCCACAGCCTCGAGCTGATCTGACTCCAGTCACAGCACCCGGTCCGGGTGGTCAGACGCCCTCGACGGCGTCGATCCTCGACGTACGGACCGCTTCGACGAATGCGGCATGGTCCCGGGCGTTCTGGTCGGCGTAGCGCTGGGAGAAGTCCGTGATCGCCCGGTCGAAGGTGTCGTCGTCACCCAGGTAGGCGGCGATGGCGATGGGGTCCCCCGAGCGGGCGTGCGCGCGGGCCAGCGTCCAGCCGCAGAGCCGACCGTAGAACGCCAGCGTCCCGGCGGACATCTGGTCGACCAGCGCCGAGCCCTTCATGTCGCGGAGCTGGCGCCAGTAGAAGTACCGACCCTCCTCCTCACCCTTGGTCCACCCCAGGAAGATGTCGCTCGTCCCCTGCATGAGGCGCTGGCCGTGCACGACCCGTTGCCCGGGTTGGGTGAACCGACTCTTGGGCAGGGGGCCCTCGAGCACCGACGAGGTGGCCTCCTTGACCTGCAGGAACAGCGGGTCCGTCTCGTCCACCCCCTGCAGGAGCGCGATGAAGGCCCTGGTCCCGACGCTGCCCACGCCGACCACCTTGCGGGCGAAGTCCACGACCTCGAACTGCTGGAGAAGGTGGCGACGGTCGTGCTGGAGCGAGGCCCGGTAG
>NZ_JBFUMD010000346.1:0-4298 GCF_054049555.1 Nocardioides sp. P5_C9_2 | reverse complement strand
GCCGAGGCACGCGTCGGTGCCCGGGAGTGCCGTCAGGTGGCGCGCCGCCCGGTGCACGGCCCAGCCCTTCACCACGCCGTCCGTGTCGAGGACCGTGCGCCCGTCGGGTCCGGGGCGCCACACGTCGAAGGCGCCGTCCGAGGCGGTGCGCGCCTCCGCGGCCAGTGCCAGGACCTCCCGGACCTCCGCCGGTGCGTCCGCCAGGGTGACCAGACCAGCGTTGTGGCGGCTCACCCACGAGTCCTCGCGGTAGCGGCTGAACATCGCGTCCGCCGCGCGCAGGTCGGCCTGCACCCGCCCCCAGGCCGCCCGGGCGACCTCGTCCCCGGCGTGCCTGCCTCGCAGGGCCACGCTGACGGGCAGCCCCATCACCTGCACGACGTCGCGCCAGGCGGGCGACCGGGGCGTCGTACCGAGCGCGCTCACAGCCCCGCCTGGTCCAGGGCGCTCTGCAGCGACTGCTGGTAGCCGGTGCTGGTGTACGTCGCGCCGCTCACCATGTCGATGTTCGCGCTCTGGGCGCTCATGGTCTCGTCGACCAGGATCGGCAGGGCGTAGCCGTTGATCTGGGCGTCCGTGCCGTTGCTGTCGGGGTACTGCAGCACCGAGACACCGGTGATCTTGGAGCCCGCGATGCTGACGGCGACCTGCACCGGGCCCCACCGGGTCTGGACGGTGTCGCCGGTGACCGTGCTGCTCGCGGTCGACGAGCCGCCGGACCCGGAGCCGCCGGACGCGCCGCCGGAGGAGCCGCCGGACGAGCCGCTCGGGGACCCGGCGGCGGGTGCCGCGGACGAGCCCGTGGTCGACGGTTCGGCCAGCACGCCGGCGCTGTAGGCCGAGGTGGTGGAGTGCGTGGCCAGCGGGCCGGCGAAGGAGGTGTGGTAGCCGGCGAGCAGCATCAGCACCACGACGGTGCTCGCGAACCACAGGGCGATCCGTCTCATCTCGTCACCAGCCGAACGCTTCGATGTGGATGTGGGACTCGGGGACGCCGGCGCGGCGCAGGTCGGCGACGACCAGGTCGGCCCAGGGTGTGGGTCCGCACACGTAGACGTCCCGGTGCGCGATGTCGGGCACCCAGTGCTGCAGGGCGGCCAGGTCGCTGTAGCGGCCGGCATGGGCGTCGCCCAGCCACGAGTCGGGGCCCCGGCGACGCCCGGGCAGGTGCAGGACGCGGACCCCCCGGGCGGTGAGGCGGCGCAGGTCCTCGGTGAACGCACCGGGACCGCTCGCACGGTGCAGCACCACCACGTCGCCGGCGGGGGCGAGCTCCTCGGCCAGGGCGACGAGCGGCGCCGAACCGACCCCCGCGCCGATCATCGCGACCTTGTCGCCGTGCCGGCTGCGGGGGCTCAGGCGGCCGTAGGGGCCCTCCACGAGGACCCGGCTGCCGCGGGTCAGGGTGGCCGTCGAGCCGCTGCCGTCGCCCACCGACTGCACGGTGATCCGCAGTCGCCGGCCGTCGGGGGCCGCGGACAGCGAGTAGGGGTTGGCCCGCGACCAGCCGTCGCGGCCCAGGAACCGCCAGCTCATCCACTGCCCGCCCTGCACCGGCAACCGGTCCAGGTGCTTGCCGGTCACGACGACCGACACCACGCCGGGCGCCTCCTCGACGACGTCCTCGACCCGCAGCCCGTGCCGCAGGTTGCGGACCACCGGCAGCGCCACCCGCCACACGAGCACCGCGACCGTCACGGCGCCCCAGGCGGTCCACCAGAAGATCGCACGACCCGTCGAGGAGACCAGCTCCTGCCCGGTCCACAGCTGGTGCGGCAGGGCCAGCCCGGCACCGAGATAGGCGTAGAGGTGGATGAGGTGCCAAGACTCGTAGCGCAGCCGCTTCCGCGCCGCCCGGACGCTGGTGACCACGACGAGCACCAGCGCGACGAAGCCGGCGTCGGCCAGCAGCATCGCCGGGTAGGTGCGGGTGAGGTCCCACAGCTCGGCGGGCCACCGCAGCAGCGAGCCCGCGGCGTACCCCCAGGTGATGAGCACGACGTGCGCGAGCATCAGGTTGAACGACGAGAAGCCGATGGTCCGGTGCAGGTGGGTGAGCCGGTCCTGACCGAACGCCCGCTCCAGCACCGGTACCCGGGCCATGAGCAGGACCTGTGCGAGCAGGAGCACCGAGGCGACCAGCCCGGTCCAGCGGCCGACGGAGATGAGGCCGGTCGTCCAGCCGCCGAGGTCGCCGAGGCCTCCGCCGGCGACCCACCAGTAGGTCACGAGAGCCAGCGACCCGGTCAGCAGGGCCGTCGCTCCTCGACGTACGGCCAGGTCGAAGGCGGCGCGGCTCGGGGTCATGGTGACCAGATTCCGCCGCCTTGCTGGGTAACCGGTGGGACGGACCTGTGAGGTTGCTGTGGGTCTGGCGACGAGGTCGGCCGGACCCTCGGTGGCGATGACTGGGCGGCGCGTCCCTAGGGTGCGTCCATGACGACCGCTCGCACCGTCCCCGTCACCACCGAGATGGACGGTGACGAGCTCGATGCCATGGACGCCTGGCACCTGGCCCGCCAGCACGGCCTGAGGAGGATCGCGGTCGAGTCGTTCGTCCGCTTCCGGTACGGCGACGGGTTCACCAACTCCCGTGCGCTCGCCCTGCAGGCCTGCCTGGCGGTCGTGCCGTTCCTGCTCGCGCTGACCGGCCTCGCCGCCGACCTCGACGAGGAGCGCCCCGCCCAGGTCGTCGCCCACGTCGTCGACTCCCTCTCGCCCGGGGCCGGCGAGGGTGACGCCCTCACCACCGCGGTGGAGAAGTCCGACGAGTCCGACGCGGCCGGCGAGGTGGCGCTCGTCCTCGGCCTCGGCTTCGCCCTGGTCTCCATGACGACCGCCATGGCTCAGGTCGAGCGGGGCGCCAACCGCATCTACGGGATCCGGCGCGACCGCAAGGCACTGGCCAAGTACGGCCGGGCCGCGGTCCTCACCGGAGTGCTGGCCGGACCCGTCGGCATCGGGTTCCTCATGATCGTCGGCGGCGGGGCCTTCGGCGAGGCGATGGCCGACAGCTACGGGTGGTCGGAGGGAGCCGTCCGGTGGTGGAACGTGCTGCGCTGGCCGGTCGGGCTCGGGCTGCTCGTCCTCACCATCGCGGTGCTGCTCGACCACGCACCGCGGCGGCGCCAGCCGGCCCTGTCCTGGCTGGCGCTCGGCTCGGGCATCGCCGTCGTGCTCAGCGCGCTCGCGACCGTGGGCCTCGCGCTCCACGTGTCGCTGAGCGGCTCGTTCGGCAGCGTGTACGGCCCGCTCGCCGGCGTCTTCGCGCTGCTGCTGTGGGCGCTGCTGTCCTCGATCGCCCTCTTCTACGGCACCGCCGTGTGCGCCCAGCTCGAGGCGCTGCGCGCCGGGGACACCCACCCGGCGCTGCCGGACCCGGGACGCCCCCACGCGCGCACCGTCGACGAGGGACCAGGCGACGTCTGAGCCGAGGCGGGCCGGCGACGTCTGAGCCGACACGGGCCCCGGTCAGTCGCCGGTGACGACCGGGCCGACCACGTCGACGAGGTCGTCCATGCCACCGGCGTTGACGACGTCGGCGAAGCCCAGCGCGGTCATCCGCTCGAGCGCGACTCCGGCCCGGCGCCCGGTCTCGCAGTAGAGGACGTAGATCTGGTCGGGGTCCAGGGCGCCCGCTGCGGCGTCGAAGTCGCCGGACTCCAGCGGGATGGACACCGCGCCCTCGAGGTGGCCGGCGGCGTACTCGTCGGGGTTGCGCACGTCGACGAGCGCCGCGCCGTTCTCGACGAGGTCGTGGGCCTCCTCCGGCGCGATGACACCGGCGTCGGCGTCCGCGGACCGCTCGGAGGACGACTCCGCGGCAGGGTCGGACGAGGAGTCCGAGTCGGATCCGCATCCCACCAGCGCGGCGATCAGTGCCAGCACGGTGAGCACGGAACGGACCATCGCTCCAATATGACAGACGGGCGCCGTCAGCGGCAGGGCTAGCGTGGTCCCATGGACGCAGGAGACTGGGACGCCAGGTACGCCGCCAGTGAGCTGGTGTGGTCCCGGGGACCGAATCAGCAGGTCGCGACCGAGTGTGCCGGCCTCGCGCCGGGCCGTGCGGTCGACCTGGCCTGCGGTGAGGGCCGCAACGCGATCTGGCTGGCCTCGCTCGGCTGGGAGGTCACCGCGGTCGACTTCTCGCAGGTCGCTCTCGACAAGGGGCGCCGGCTCGCCGGGGCCGTGGCGGTCGACTGGGTCTGCGCCGACGCCACCCAGTGGCGGGGTGAGGGCTTCGACCTCGCGGTCGCCGCCTACTTCCAGGTGCCGGCCGACGCTCGTCGTGCGGC
>NZ_JBFUMD010000345.1:0-4306 GCF_054049555.1 Nocardioides sp. P5_C9_2 | reverse complement strand
ACGCGATGGTGGTCACGGGCGTCGGCTTCGTGTCGGGCCCGTAGTCCCAGGTGAACTCGCCCGCACCCCACGAGATCGGCGCCGAGCTCTCTCCGCGCCGGTGGATCGACCAACAGCCGGGAACCGGTTGCCAGAAGTACTCCGCGTCGGTCAGCCCCTCGAGTCGTGGCCGCAACTGCTCCTGCCAGTGGGTCTCGATCTGGTCGAGCACCTCGGCGGTCCAGTCGATGGTGGCCATCGAGGGAGGCTATCCGAGCCGGTCCCGGCTGCATCGACCACAGCCTTCACCCGGGCAGGGGGGCCATGCTCCCCACGGTCACGCACCCACCGACCTCGTCGTCGCGCTCGACGCGGGCCCCCAGCCCGGCGTCGCGCATCGCGGCGGTGGTCAGGGACGCCTGAGCGGGGCTGGTCTCGACGAGCAGCACTCCCCCGGGCGCCAGCCATGAGGGCGCGCCCGTCGCGATCCGGCGGTGCAGGTCGACGCCGTCCGGGCCACCGTCGAGCGCGACGGCCGGCTCGTGGTCGCGGGCCTCCGGAGGCATCAGCGCGATGCGGTCCGTCGGCACGTACGGCGCGTTGGCCACGAGCACGTCGACGCGTCCGCGCAGGGCGTCCGGGAGGGCGGCGTACAGGTCGGAGAGGTGGAGGGTGCCGTGCGGGACGTTGCGTCGCGCGCACGCCAGGGCGACCGGGTCGACGTCGCTGCCGTGCACCTCGCCGGCGGGGACCACGGCGGCGATCGGCGCGACGCCGCAGCAGAGCTCGAGCAGGGTGCTCGAGGGACCGGCGTACGAGGCGGCGAGCCGGGCGAGGAGCTCGGTGCGACGGCGCGGCACGAAGACACCCGGCGCCACGACGAGGCGGCGGCCGGCGAACTCGACCCACCCCAGCACGGTCTCCAGTGGCTCACCGGCGACACGACGCGCCACCAGGTCCTCCAGGGCGTCCCCGGACAGGCCGGTGCCGACGAGCAGGCGGGCCTCGTCCTCGGCGAAGACGCACCCCGCGGCCCGCAGCCGGGCCACGAGCGACACCGGGGCGCTCAGCCTCCGCTCACCCCGGCCCGACCGACGTGGAAGGCGACGACCGACGCGGAGGCCATGTCGAGCTCGACCCACGCGCCGTCGAACTCCAGAACGGTGAGCGCGGAGGTCGGGTAGCCCCCGGCCATCGCGGCCCCCGCGTCGGCGTCACCGCCGCCGTCGTCGAGGAGCTGCGCGAGGTAGGCCATCGTCGGGTTGTGGCCGATCACGATCACGTCGGTGGCGTGGGGCGGCACGTCGCGGATCAGGTCGAGGGCGGCCTCGGGACCTGCGGCGTACAGGCCGGTGTCGAAGTCCGGCTCGATGTCCCACCCGGCGGCGGCGGCGACCGCCTCCCACGTCTCCCGCGTGCGGACGGAGGTCGAGACCAGCGCGTGGTCGGGCACGAAGCCCCGGGCCGCCAGCCAGCTGCCGGCGGCGGTGGCGTCGTCGCGTCCCCGGGGCTCGAGGGCGCGGCCCTGGTCCGAGTCGCCCCACGACTCGGCCTTGGCGTGCCGCATGACCACCAGCCTGCGGGCCGGGGTCGTCTGGGCGGCTTGCGTCTCCTGCACCGGCACACTGTCCCAGCCCCGGGTTCGTCCTGTCACTGGCCCATCCGGATGGCTCAGCCTCAGGGGTGGCCGTTCGCCCGGACAGGGTCCCTGTCGGGCGCCCTCCACCGGGGGGATCGCGGGTCCCGGGCACCGTTACTCTGCACCCCATGCCCTCTGGACCTCTCATGATCATCGGCGGTGCCGAGGACAAGCTCCGCAAGCGCACCATCCTCAAGGAGTTCGTCGTCGCCAGTGGTGGCCACGACGCCCGCATCGTCGTCATCCCCACCGCCTCCTCCCTCGGCCCCGAGATCGTCGAGGTCTACGACGCGCTCTTCACCAAGCTCGGCGCCGGGCAGGTGCGCGCCGCCCGTCCGGAGAGCCGCGAGGCCGCGCACGACCCCGACCTGGTCGCCGCCCTCGACGACGCCACCGGCATCTTCATGACCGGCGGCAACCAGCTCAAGCTGTCCGGTGTCGTCTGCGGCACCCCGTTCGGCGACGCGATCATCGCGGCCCACGAGCGTGGCGCGGTCGTCGCCGGTACGTCGGCGGGCGCGAGCATCCAGTCGTCGCACATGGTGGCCTTCGGGTCAGGCGGCGCGACGCCGAAGCAGCGGATGACCCAGGTCGCCGCGGGGCTCGGGCTGGTCGCCTCGACGGTGATCGACCAGCACTTCGACCAGCGCAACCGCTACGGCCGGCTGCTGATGATCGTCGCGCAGAGCCCCCAGCTGCTGGGCATCGGCGTCGACGAGGACACCGCCGCGATCGTGGAGGTCATCGACGGCCACGAGGTGCTGCGGGTCGCCGGCCGGGGTGCCGTGACGATCCTCGACCCGGCCACGATGGTGACCAACGCCCACGAAGCCCGCCAGTCGGCGCCGCTGCTGGCCAGCGGCCTCACGCTCCACGTGCTGCCGGCCGGGGCGGCGTACGACCTGACGGCACGCGCCCTGGTGCCCCGGGAGCCGGTCATCGACGAGAGCGAGGCGGAGGAGATCGCCGAGGCCGGTCGCGACCTGCGCAAGCTGGCGCGCGACATCGCCGCCGGCGACGTCTCCCCCACCAACCTGCGCCGCCGACTCGCGCGCGCCCGCAAGGTGACGGCGCCCACGGCTCCCGCCACCGCCCCAGTCACCACTGCCACCCCCACCCCCGCACCGGACGGAGACCCTTCATGAGCGAGCGCCCGACGCCCGACCTCACGATCCTCGAGACCCGCGTCTACCGCGGCGCCAACGTCTGGTCCTACGACAAGTCGGTGCACCTGGTCGTCGACCTCGGCTCGCTGGAGGAGTTCCCGACCAACACGCTCCCCGGCTTCACCGACGAGCTGGTGTCGATGCTGCCGGGACTGCGCGAGCACTCGTGCTCCCGCGGGCGTCGCGGCGGCTTCCTCGAGCGGCTGCAGGAGGGGACGTGGCTGGGTCACGTCGCCGAGCACGTCGCGCTGGCGCTGCAGCAGGTCGTCGGCCACGACATCCGACGCGGCAAGACCCGCTCGGTCAAGGGGCACCAGGGCCGTTACAACATCATCTACGGGTACGTCGACGAGCAGGTCGGGCTCGAGGCCGGCAAGCTCGCGATGCGCCTGGTCAACCACCTGGTGCAGGGCGACCCGGACTTCGACTGGGAGACCGAGCGCGACGCCTTCATCCGTCGTGCCGAGCGCACGGCCTTCGGCCCGTCGACGCAGGCGATCGTGGACGAGGCCGTCTCGCGGGACATCCCGTGGATCCGGCTCAACCAGTACTCCTTGGTCCAGCTCGGCCAGGGCGTGCACGCCAAGCGCATCCGGGCCACCATGACGTCGGAGACGTCGTCGATCGCCGTGGACATCGCCTCCGACAAGGACCTCACCACCAAGCTCCTCGGCGCGGCCGGCCTGCCGGTGCCCAAGCAGGAGTCGGTGCGCTCCGCGGACGGCGCGGTCGCCGCTGCCCGCCGGATCGGCTACCCCGTCGTGGTCAAGCCGCTGGACGGCAACCACGGCCGCGGCGTCTGCCTGGACCTGCAGAACGAGGACGACGTACGCGGCGCCTTCGAGATCGCCCGCGAGCAGTCGCGGCGCGGCACCGTGATCGTCGAGTCGTTCGTCACCGGCAAGGACTACCGCTGCCTGATCATCGACGGCCGCATGGTGGCCATCGCCGAGCGGGTGCCCGCCTCGGTGACCGGTGACGGCACCTCCACCGTCGAGCAGCTGGTCGACCTCACCAACGCCGACCCGCGTCGCGGTGTCGGCCACGAGAAGGTCCTCACCCGGATCAAGGTGGACGACGCCGCGCTCGAGGTGCTGGCCGGCCAGGGCCACTCGCTGGAGTCCGTGCCCGCCGAGGGCGAGATGGTCAAGCTCGCGCTGACCGGCAACATGTCGACGGGCGGCATCTCCATCGACCGCACGTTCGAGGCCCACCCGGAGAACGTCGAGATCGCGGAGGAGGCCGCCCGGATGGTCGGCCTCGACATCGCCGGCATCGACTTCATCTGCCCCGACATCACCGAGCCGGTCCGCGAGGCCGGTGGCGCGATCTGTGAGGTCAACGCGGCACCGGGCTTCCGGATGCACACGCACCCGACCATCGGGGAGCCCCAGTTCATCGCCAAGCCGGTCGTCGACATGCTGTTCCCGCCCGGCGCCACCTCGCGGATCCCGATCATCGCGGTGACCGGCACCAACGGCAAGACGACCACCAGTCGGATGATCGGCCACATCTTCAAGGG
>NZ_JBFUMD010000344.1:0-4317 GCF_054049555.1 Nocardioides sp. P5_C9_2 | reverse complement strand
GCGGCCGACCTGACCCCCGAGCAGTCCGCGGGTCTCACGTCGGGCTCGTCGCGGGAGCGGCGCGACACGCTCAACCAGCTGCTGTTCCCCGGGCCGACGAAGGAGTTCAAGGAGTCGCGCGAGACCTACGGCGACCTGTCCGTCCTGCCCACCATCGACTACCTCTACGGGCTGCGGCGCGGCCAGGAGCACGTCGTCGACCTCGACGAGGGCAAGCGCCTGCTCATCGGCCTCGAGGCGATCAGCGAGCCCGACGAGCGCGGCATCCGCACCGTCATGTGCACGCTCAACGGCCAGATGCGCCCGGTCGGGGTCCGCGACCGCAACGTCGCCTCCGCGGTCGCCGCCGCGGAGAAGGCCGACGCCTCGCACGGCGGCCACGTGGCCGCTCCCTTCGACGGGGTGGTCACGGTGGGCGTCGCCGAGGGCGACACCGTCGAGGCAGGGCAGACCGTCGCGACCATCGAGGCGATGAAGATGGAGGCCTCCATCACCGCGCCGCGCGCCGGCACCGTCGAGCGGGTCGCCGTGCCCGGCACCCAGGCGGTCGAGGGTGGCGACCTGGTGCTGGTGCTGCGGAGCTGAGCGGGGTCAGCCCTTCGTGCGGGCGCTCAGGGGTGCCACGCTCACGGTGAACCACGAGGACCGCAGGCCCAGGAGCGAGCGCAGGGTGTCTCCGGTGACGGCGACGCGTCCACGCGAGCCGACGAGCGTCATGTCCTGCACCCGGCCGCCCCAGTCCCCGTTGCCGTCACGGTCCGCGATCTCGATCGAGGTCAGGTCACCGATCGCCGGGTAGTGGCGCTCGAGCGCGGCGTCGTTGACCGTCATGGTCCAGTCGTGGACGCCGTTGCCGTCCCACCCGTCGTACGGGTCCTCCTGGGCGACCAGGTAGGGCGTGGAACCGGCGGAGGTCCAGCCGCCGCTGCTGGCGGAGAACTGGGTGAAGGCGGGCCTGCCCTCGTAGGTCAGTCCCTGGCGCGCGGTGTCGCGGATCGCCCGCGTGGCCGCCGGGTGCTCGGCCCCGAGGCCGCCGTAGACCTGGCACTGGGAGGTGTCGCAGATCTGGTAGTGCCGCGCGTTGGGGTGCGACCGCTCGGCGGCGGCGTAGGTGCGCGCTGCGACCGCCTGGGMCCGCACGGCGTCCGGACTCCACAGGGCCGGGATCTCGAGCGGTACGACGCCGCGCAGGTAGGACTCCATGCTCAGGACGTTGACGGTGTCGCGCGCGGTCCCGCCGGGCACGGGCGAGGCCGACCGGAGCCGACCGCGGTAGGCCCGGCTGCCCGAGGGGGTCACCAGGGTCAGCCGCTTCTTCGTGGCCGAGAACTCCGCGTCACCGCCGAAGACCTTCCACGTGCGCCAGGCACCGGCCTTCACGAACTGCACCTGCGAGCGGCCACCGGCCAGGCCGTTGACGCGCCACTGCCGTGCCCCGTTGGCGGGGAGGACCCAGGCCTTGCGCGGGGCCAGCCGGGTGACGGTCAGCCCCTGCTGGGCGGCCACCACGACGTCGTCGGTGGAGTCGCCGGTCAGCCAGACGGAGATCTGCCCGCGCATCTCTCCCCACGCCGTGCCGGGGTAGTAGAACCCGATGATCTGCTGCCAGGTCAGTCCCTGGCGGGCCGCCCCCTCGGCGCCGTACTGCGACATCCCGTGACCGTGCCCGTAGCCGTGTCCGGTGAGGGTGATCGTGGAGGGACCGGCGACGGCGTACACCTCGGCCCTGCGGCTCGCTGTCGCCGGGGCCGCGGTGGTGACCGAGACGATCAGGAGGGTCGCTCCGAGCACGGCGAGGAGGCTGCTGGATCGGCGCATCGGATGCGTCTCCTGAGTCGGGTGGGACTGGCGTGACGCTCGATGACACCACGCGTCCCAGTCGCCCACAACACGACTGCGAGAACTACATCCCTGTAGTTCTCGCCGGGGCCTACAGCTCTTGCTCCGCGGCCCTCGCCAGCGAGGTGACCGCCGCCTGCACGGCGTCGGGCGCGGTCGGCTCGTCGGCCTCGACACGCGCCTCCACCAGCAGGCTCGACGCGGGCCACAGCACCAGCAGGGCCGTCGTCCCGGTCTCGCCCTCGGCGGGCGCGACGCAGGCCGGGTTCTCCTCCCCGAGCCAGGCGACCTCCTCGCCGGCGGCGTCACCGACCATGCCGCCCAGCTCGGCGCAGCGGTCGTCGAAAGCCCGTTGGGCGGCCGCCGGCAGCTCCTGCGCCGACCCGGCCCCCACTGGACGCCGCTGGACGCGCACCGCCCCCTGGGCCGCCAGCTGGACGCAGGAGGAGCCATCGAGGGAGGGCTCACCCCGGAGGTCCCACCCCATCGCGTCCAAGGCCTCGTCGGGCAGGAGGTCGCGGCACCGCTCGAGCGTCGTCTCGGCGGCCGACGGGGATCGCGAACCTGCACTGACGCCGTCGACGTCGCCCGAGCAGGAGCTCAGGGCCCCGGCCAGGACGAGGGGGACGGAGATCGGCACGGACAACCGACGAGGCAGGCGCATGGCCTGTCTCTACCCACCCTCGCCGCGGTCAACCTGCTGCGCGGCGGTATGAGGACATCGGCACCGGGGAGGGTCTGGACGACAGGGCAGGCCGAGCGTGCAGGGAGACGCCAGTGTGATCACCGAGCGACAACGACCCGGCAGACTGGCCGGCATGACCGTGACGTCGCCCCGCCCGCTCGACCCGACCCCCGCAGCCGGCCATGGCACTCTTCCGTAGCCGGAAGCGCCGCGAGCGCGAACTGGCCGCCCTGGAGCGGTGGCGCGTGGCGCGACGCCTCCTCGACGACGAGGTGACCGTCCTCGGCGAGGACCTCACCGAGCTCCACGCGGACACCCTCGCCGAGGAGCTGGGCGACGAGGCCAGCCATCACTACGGCCGGGCCCTCGCGCACTACGAGCAGGCCACGACCCTGGTCGCCGCCTCCAGCTGCGTCGAGGACCTCCTCGGCGTCGAGCAGGTGGTCGCTGACGCGCGCTACCACCGGGCCGCCGTCCTGGCCCTGCAGGGTGGTGAGCCCCTCCCCGCCCGCCGTGAGCCGTGCTTCTTCGATCCTCGTCACGGGCCGTCCGTCCGCGACGTCGCCTGGGCACCGGCGTCCGGGGTCGAGCGTCCGGTCCCCGTCTGCGCCGCCGACGCGCGTCGCCTGGACGGCGGGCAGCCGCCGGCGATCCGGCAGGTGCGGGTCGGTGACCGGTACGTCAACGTCCATGAGGCCGGACCCTTCACGACCGTGCGGGACCTGGYGGATCCGCACCGCGCCCACGTCATGGGCGGCACGGACACCCGGCTCACGGACAAGGCGGTGGCCGAGGCCCACATGCGTTCGACCATCAACGGCCTCAACGGCGTCAACGGTCCCTACAGCTGACCGCGACCGTGGCGGGCGCGCGCCCCGGGCTCGCCTAGGAAGTCGCGCCCTCGACCTCGCTGCGCACGGCCTCCACGAGGGCGGCCACCGCGTCGTCCGCGGCGTCGGCGTCGGCCGCCGGGGTCACCAGCTGCACCCACACCACGCTGTAGGTGTCGGGCAACCGTGTCGCCGACGCCAGGGTCAGTGTCCCGTCGGACTCGGCGGTGGCGGTGCACTGGTCGCGGGTGTCGGCGTACTCGCCGTGGGAGCGGACGTTCCCGCAGCTGTCCCCGAACGTGTCAGAGGTGAACCGGGCGGCCGACTCCGCGTCCCCACCCCCGAGGCTGTCGACCCGGAGCTCCAGGCGAGGGTCGTCGACCTCCGGCCCGCCCGTCATGGTGCAGTCGGCGGAGTTGATCGGGCCGTCGTTGTCCGTCGAGCTGGACTCCTCGACGAGGCCCCAGCGCTCCACCTGACGGGCCGGGACGAGGTCGCAGAGGTCGGCCGGCAGCTGGGCCGCGGTGACGGTCTCGTCGGCATCGGCGTCCGAGCAGCCGGCCAGCGCGAGCAGGAGTCCGAGCACCACCAGCATCGTCTTGGTCACGGGGCGCACTCTGGCACGTCCGCGACCGGTAGGACCACCTGCCGCGTTTGGTCGCCCATGGTGATGGGCAGGAGACCGGACATGACCACCACCGCCACGGATCGGGACGCCACGCTCGAGCTGACGCTCGACCCGTCGCGCCACGTCRCCCGGGTGCGCGTCCATGACGTCGACCGTCTGCGCACCCCGGCCGCCCTCAGCCGCGCCCTCCTCGGCGCCTTCCAGGCCGCCGACGGCCAGCGCGTCCTGGACGGGCTCGAGGGGTCCGCGGCGGACGAGCTGCTCGAGCGGGCCGAGCGCGACTTCCGCGAGCGACCGGGCCTGCGGGTCCCCCGGGTGGGCGACGTGTCGTACGA
>NZ_JBFUMD010000343.1:0-4341 GCF_054049555.1 Nocardioides sp. P5_C9_2 | reverse complement strand
ATTCTCCACCGTCCGGTGCGGCCAGTAGGCTGTACAGGTCGCGCGGGCGCCTGCCTGCGCGCCGCACGTGCGCAGGAGTGCTCGTGCGACGCACGCGAAAGGTTTCCCTGTGGGTTCTGTCATCAAGAAGCGGCGCAAGCGCATGGCCAAGAAGAAGCACCGCAAGCTGCTCAAGAAGACGCGCGTCCAGCGTCGCAAGCTCGGCAAGTAGGTCTCGGGCCGGGGGCTGGAGGTCATGGGACGGGTCGTGCTGGTCACCGGGATCTCCCGGGACATCGGCCGGCGTTTCGCGCGCTCGGCCGCCAGCGACCCGTCCATCGACCGGGTCATCGGCGTCGACGTCGTGCCACCACGCGGTGACATCGGCGACGTCTCCTTCGTGCGCGCGGACATCCGCACGCCGGTCATCGCCAAGGTCCTCGCCAAGGAGGACGTCGACACCGTCGTGCACATGAGCGTGATCGCGACCCCAGGCTCGGCCGGGGGACGTCACACCATGAAGGAGCTCAACGTCATGGGCACCATGCAGCTGCTCGCTGCATGCCAGAAGGCGCCCGGACTGGAGCAGGTGGTCGTCAAGTCCACCACCACGGTGTACGGCGCGAGCTCGCGCGACCCCGCGATGTTCACCGAGGAGATGGGGCCCAAGCGCCTCCCGTCCTCGGGCTAYGCCAAGGACGTCTACGAGGTCGAGGGCTACGTCCGCGGCTTCGCGCGGCGCCGGCCCGACGTCGCCGTGACGATGATCCGCGCCGCCAACGTGATCGGACCGCACGTGAGCAGCCCGATGACCAGCTACTTCCGCCTGCCGGTCGTCCCACGGGTGCTGGGCTTCGACCCTCGCCTGCAGTTCCTGCACGAGGACGACCTGCTCGACGTGCTCAGGCACGCGGTCACCGCCGGCAGCCCGGGCACCTTCAACGTCGCCGGCGACGGCATGCTGATGCTCTCCCAGGCGGTCCGCCGCCTGGGCAGGCCGTCGGTCACTCTTCCGGCGGTGGCGGTCGGACGCCTCGGCTCGACCCTGCGCCGGGCCCGGATGGCGGACTTCTCTCCCGAGCAGATCGGCTTCCTGACCTACGGTCGGGGTGTGGACACCACGCGGATGCGCACCGAGCTCGGCTTCGAGCCGCGCTTCACGACCGCGTCGGCCTTCGCCGACTTCGGGGTCTCCCTGGGTGCGCCGCGGCACACCGCCTCCGGGCCGACGCTGGTGGGCACCGGGTCCGGCGGCTCCCGTGGCTGAGTCCCGACGTCCCGGCCCCGAGGGCGCCGACGTCGTCCCCATCGGTACGTCGGGTCGTCCCGGTCGCGGGACCGGCAAGCAGCGTCCCTCCGCGGCCGCCCGCAACCTCGCGCCGACCCCGCGCAGGACCACCGCGAGGCCCACCCCGGTCAAGGCAGCCCGGCCCGCTGCCGCGCCGGCCCCCGACCCGGTCGAGGCGGCCGAGCAGGCCGCCCCGCGTCCCGCCACCACCACCGAGGAGCGCCACCCGCTGGCGGGCATCCCGGTGGGCGACTGGCTGCAGGCCTTCCAGCACGCGGCGGTGGAGCTCTTCGGCGACCAGTGGGAGCGGCGGCTCGCCGAGCTGATGGCCTTCCTGCGACGCCGACTGTCGGGCGACTACGTCGTCGACGAGTACGGCTTCGACGCCGAGCTGACCGAGCGGTTCTTCATGACCGCCCTGCGCCCCCTCGCGGAGAAGTGGTTCCGCGTGGAGGTGCGCGGGGCCGACAACATCCCCGCCACCGGGGGTGCCCTCGTGGTCTCCAACCACTCCGGCACGGTGCCGGTCGACGGACTGATGACCATGGTCGCGGTCCACGACACGACGGGCCGGTTCCTGCGGCCGCTGGGCGCGGACCTGGTCTTCAGGATGCCGCTGGTCAGCGCGATGGCGCGCAGCGGCGGTGCCACCCTGGCCTGCACCGAGGATGCCGAGCGGATGCTGTCCGGCGGCGAGCTGGTGGGCGTCTGGCCCGAGGGCTTCAAGGGCATCGGCAAGCCGTTCGCAGAGCGCTACAAGCTGCAGCGGTTCGGTCGCGGCGGCTTCGTGTCGGCCGCGCTGCGCACCGGCGTCCCCATCGTCCCGCTGTCGGTCGTCGGGGCGGAGGAGATCTACCCGATGATCGGCAACCTGCCCAACCTGGCCCGACTGCTCGGCGTGCCGTACATCCCGATCACCCCGCTCTTCCCGCTCCTGGGCCCGCTCGGCCTGGTGCCGCTGCCGTCCAAGTGGCTGCTCGAGTTCGGCGAGCCGATCCGCACCGACGAGTACGACGCGGTGGAGGCCGAGGACCCGATGCTGGTCTTCGACGTCACCGACCAGGTGCGCGAGACGATCCAGCAGACGCTCTACACGCTGCTCCGGGAGCGCGACAGCGTCTTCCGCTGACGCCCGGCGAGCTCACGGGGTCGCGGGCACGCGGAGCTCAGTCGAGCAGCGAGTCGGTGGTCTCCTCGAGCGGGCCGGCCACGTCGGGCACCCCGCCCACGACCGGTCCCACCACGGGTCCCACGACGGGCACCTCGTTGACCAGGGCGGGCACGTCGCCGGTGAGCAGCTTGGTGACGTCGTCGACCGGTCCCTCCACGGTGCCCTTCACGGTGCCCTTCACCGTGCCCTTCAGAGTGCCCTGGACGGTCCCCTTGACCGCGCCCGGCACGGTGCCCCCGACGGTGTCGTCGGCCCCGCCGGCGGTGCCCGGCACCTGGGTGGGGGCTCCGCCCGGACCGTCCTGGGTGCCRCCCGTCGTGCCGCCGGCGGGGGTGGTGTCGAGCTCGGGGACGACGATGCCGCCGACGTCCTGCCCCGAGATGGTCGTCGTGACGGCCGGTCCGTCCGTGCGGCCCCGGTCGACGATCGACGCGGACGACGTGCTGAGCACCGTCCCGAGGTCCTGTCCGGGTGCCGCGGCCGAGAGCAGGAAGGGCGGCAGGGTGGCGACCCCGCCGCCGCACGCCGGGCAGGCGGTCGCGGCCCGGGCGTCGATCTCGGCCAGGGTGTTGCCGGCGGTGACGAGCTCGTCGCGGGCCGAGTCCGGGATCGTCCGCTCGAGGAGGGCCAACCGGTCGAGGCTGGAGGCGGTGAAGGACCGCAGCGAGGTGATGACCTGCTCGTCGCCGGACTCTGCGTACGCGTCGAGCAGGATCTCGGACGCCTCCGTCGCCTGCTCGTCGAACGAGGTGAGGGTGTCGGCCACCGCCGCGTCCCGGGACCGTGAGCTGCCGCCGGCGAGCTGGTCGACCTCGACCAGCCGGCCGCGGGCGTTGGCCAGGAGGCGGGTGCCCTGGGCGGCGTCGTCGGTGGTGAGGCCGGTGCGGGCGTCCTCGATCGCCCGCTTGACGGGGTAGAGGGAGTCGCCGGGCAGGGCGGTCTGGGCGGCGACCGCCATCGAGGTCGTGGCGCCGACGAGGGCGGCCCCGCCGAGGAGCGCCGCGAGGCGGCGGTCGCGGGACCGGGCCCGGGGTCGGAGCACCAGGCGGGCCTCGTCGTCGCGTGCCGGGGCCGGTCGGGCCACCAGGACGGTGTGGGCCTCGGCCATCAGGCGCTCGCGCAGCGCGGCGGTGAACTCGGGCCGCGGAGCGATCTCGGGGACGGCCCGCAGGTCGTCGACCACGGCCAGCAGGTCGGCGAAGCGGGCGGCGTCGTGCTCGGTGAGGGGTGGTCGCGGGGAGGTCTCGGCCGCCCCGGTGGCCCGGCGCTCGACCAGGGCGTCGAACTCCTCCGCACGTCGTCGTGCCGAGAATGGCGCAGTCATCCTGTCCGTCCTTGCGTCTCGTGCTCAGTGCCGCCCGATGCGGCCGTGCGGTGCCCCTCCACCCCGATGAACGACGCCTCCGTCGGGGAGGTTACGCAGCGTGATCTCCGCTGTGGCTCCCGCCGTGATCCGTACCGTGGTCCGGTGAGCTCATCGGCATCGGACGGGCGTCGCCACGGGGTCGTCATGCGTCCCGCATCCCCTCGGGCAGCAGCTTGGCGAGGTTGCGTACGCCGCGCAGCTGGAGCTGCTTGACGGCGCCCTCGCTGCGGTCGAGAGCGCTCGCGGTCTCGGCGATGCTCATGCCCTGCAGGAACCGCATGATGATGCACTCGCGCTGCTCGGTCGGCAGCTCGGTGAGGGCCTGGAGCAGGATCTCGTTGGTCATGCCCTCCAGCACGGCGTCCTCGGGTCCGTCGGTTGCGTCGTCGTGGAGGCTCATGTCCTCCGTGGTGAGCTCCAGCCGGGTACGACCCGCCTTGTAGTGGTCGGTCGTGAGGTTGCGGGCGATGGTCATCAACCAGGCGCCCAGGTCGCGTCCCTGCCACCGGAAGCTGTTCATGCTGCGCAGGGCCCGGA
>NZ_JBFUMD010000342.1:0-4344 GCF_054049555.1 Nocardioides sp. P5_C9_2 | reverse complement strand
CTCCTCGAGGATGTAGGCCTTGTCGGCGGGAGTCCGCTCCGCGATGGGCGACCAGCCCTGCGGCAGGGTCAGCGGGGTGCCCGCCGACCTGATCCGGGTGACCTCGCGCGGGGACAGGCCGTCGAAGATCGAAGAGCTCATGCGTGGTGCCTCTCTGGGTGCACACGTCGGGGGTTCGACCCCCCAACGAGCGAGCGCCCCGGACGTGATGCGTGACGTGCGCCGCAGCGGGCTACTCGACCGGCAGCGGCTCGCGCGAGACCGGGCACGACATGCATCGGGGGCCACCCCGGCCGGAGCCGAGCTCGGACCCGGCGATCCGGACGACCTCGATCCCGGCCTCCTCGAGCCGGTCGTTGGTCTCGTCGTTGCGCTCGTAGGCCACGGCCACCCGCGGCGCGAGGGCGAGGGTGTTGTTGCCGTCGTCCCACTGCTCGCGCTCGGCGGTGACCGGGTCGAGTCCGGTGTCGATCTGGTGCAGGGTGTCGATCTGCATGGCCTTGGCGGCCGCGACCAGGAACGGCTCGGGCTCGGCGACGGCGAGCACCATGTCGGAGTCGGCCGAGCCCCAGTCGGCGACCGTGACCGCGATGGCGGTCAGGGTGTGGGCGACGTTGGGGTACATCACGACCTTGTCCACGTCGACCATCGTGCAGACCGTGTCGAGGTGCATCGTGGCCCGCTCCTGGGCGATCGGCACGGCCAGCACGGTGTGCGCGAGGTCGGCGTCGAAGACCTGGCGGGCCAGCCGCTCGACGCCGGCGGGCGTCGTCCGCTCCCCGACCCCGACCGCGATGACGCCGGGGGACAGCAGCAGGACGTCGCCGCCCTCGACGTGCTCGTTGTGCCAGCCGTGGATCTTGCGGGTCTGGCCGGCGAAGCGCGGGTGCTCGGTGTAGATCAGCTCCGTCAGCTGCGTCTCGCGCTTGCGCGCCGGCATGGCCAGGCTGGTGACCGCCACCCGGTCGCGGATCCACACGCTGGAGTCGCGGGTGAAGAGCAGGTTGGGGAGCGGGTCGATGAGGAAGTCGTAGGGGCTGAGCAGGCTGGTGACCAGCCCGTGGCCGCCGCGCACCTCGTCGTTGCGGATGCCGGCGGTCAGCACCTGGGTCAGCTCGGTCGGGGTCGCGTCGCGCAGGGCGGTCGCGAGGTAGCGGCGCAGGGTGTCGCCGAGGTGCAGCCCGCTCAGCGCGGAGGTGATCGCGTGGTTGCGCGCGCTCTCGCTCTCGAGCGTCTCGGTGAGCAGCTCGGTCAGGTAGAGGACCTCGACCCCCCGCTGGCGCAGGATGTCGGCGAACGCGTCGTGCTCGTCCTGGGCGCGGCTCACCCACGGGATGCCGTCGAAGAGCAGCTTGTCGTTGTTGCGCGGCGTCAGTCGCTTCAGCTCGGGGCCGGGACGGTGGAGCATGACGGTCCGGAGCGTGCCGACCTCGCTGTCGGCGCCGTGGGTTTCAACCATGGGCTGACTGTAGTGGCCCCCGGGTGGCCGCGCCCACCGCTGCTGCGCCGACCCGGCGTCACGGGTCGATCAGCGGCTACGCCGCGCCGTCCACTCCTCGGCGAGGATCGCCCAGCGCTGCGAGTCGGTCCACTCGCCCTTGGACCAGAAGTCGGCCCTCGCGTCCATCTCCCGACGCATCCCGAGCCGGCGGGCCAGGGCCGCCGAGCGCTCGTTGCGGGTGTCGAGGTCGGCGTAGAGCCGGTGCACGCCGTAGTGGCCGAAGGCCAGGTCGATCATGGCGGTGGCCGCCTCGGTGGCGATGCCGCGGCCGCCGACGTCGGGGTGGAGCACCCACCCGATCTCGGCCATGTCGTGGCCCTCGCCCTTGACGAAGAGCACCAGGTCCCCCACCACCCGGCCCTCGAGCTCGACGAACAGGTTGCAGGCCAGGTGGTCGCGTGGCTCGGCGAGCCGGCTGCGCAGCACGTCGTCGATCTCGGCACGGCTGAACACCTCGTGGAGCAGGTGCTCGGTGACGTCCGCGCGCCCGTAGTAGGCATACAGGTCGTCGGCGTCGCCCATCCTCGCGCGCCGCAGCACCAGGCGCTCGGTGCGGATCGGGAGCTCGGGCAGCGGCGGGACGAGGTCCTCACGGGCCTGCCGGACCCGCTGCCAGGTGCCGGGGAGGCCGTCGAAGCGCAGCACGTCGYACGACGTCCGGGGCAGCAGCAGGTCCTCGAGCCGGGAGATCGCCTCGCCGACCATCCCGCGACCGACGTGGTCCCGTCGGTCCCTGGCCAGCCGCTCGAGGCCGGCGTCGAGCCGGGCGACCCACCGTGCCTCGTCGCGGAGGGCGAGGGGGGTGACGTGGCGCAGGCCGACGCACCGGCCGGAGAGGTACGCCGCCCACTGCTGCTCGGCGTCCGCCTGCTCGTCGGCGGGCCAGTAGCCGACGAACCAGTCGTGCAGCCGGTCCGGACCGCCGGCCCACCCGACCGGGTCGAGGTGGTCGCGGGGGACCATCGGCGTCCCGTCGGAGAGGAGGTACGACGGCAGCGGCACCCGGCCGGCGGCCATCAGCTCCAGCTGCTCGGCCGTCGCGGGGACGAACCCGGTGCGCACGTAGGTGTCGTCCACGTCGGACATCGGGTGCTCCCCGTTGACCTCGAGGTAGCGCCTGCGCACGACCTGCTGGACGGGGCTCAGGCCCGGGTCATCTCCCACACGGTCAAACATGCCATGAGGACGCACACCGCAGCACCCAGGTAGTGGAGCACGCTGAGCCGGATCCTGCTCAGCAGCACCCGGCCGACGATCACCGCGAGGCCGCTGACGGCGAGGAGTGCGCCCCAGGCGCCGATGAAGACGCTGACCGGGTCGTCGTACTTGGCGACGAGGGACAGGGTCAGCAGCTGCGACAGGTCGCCCCACTCGGCGGCGAAGAGCACCAGGAAGCTGGTGAGGATCACCTTGAGGCCCTGGGCCTCGCCCGCCTTGGCGGCGAAGTCCTCCTCCTCGCCCTCCTCGGCGGCGTCGGCGGAGCGTGCCTCGCGCAGCAGGATCACCGCGCCGACGAGGAACATCAGGGCGGCCGCGACGTGGACGATCGTCTCGGGCAGGAAGCTGGCGGCCTTGCCGAGGAGCACGGCGATGAGCGTCTGGACCAGGAAGGCCAGCCCGACGCCGATCCACACGAAGAGCGGCCGGAACTTGGTCGACAGGACCAGGGTCGCGATGAAGGTCTTGTCCGGCAGCTCCACCACGAAGATGGCGGCGAAGGTGAGGGCGACGACGACGAGATCCACCGGCACAGCCTAGGAGTGCAGCTCAGCCGAGCAGGGCGCGGGTGGCGGCGATGGCATCGGCCAGCACGTCGTTGGCCGGACGGCCCAGCGCCGTCGCGGCCCGCGCGACGTCCTCCCACTCGGGCTGGGCGTTGACCACCTCACCGTCGTGACGGGCGAGCTTGACCGCGATCTCCTGGCCGGCGACCACGACGGCCACCATCTCCCGCTCGAGGGCGTGCTTGGCCAGGCGGGTCTCCCGGACGCCGATCGTCGAGGTGTGCCGCCACAGGGCGTCGCGCACGTCCTCGGCGCGCGCCGACGAGGTGAGCACCGAGAGGGTGTGGGCCGGGCGTCCCTTCTTCATCAGGATCGGGGTGAGCCAGGCGTCGCTGGCCCCGGCGGCGAACAGCGCGGTGATCACCGAGGGCCAGACCCGGGGGTCGAGGTCGTCGATGTTGGACTCGATGAGCAACGGACCCGCGTCGGGTGCGGGTGCGTCGCCGACCAGGATGCGCAGCACGTTGGCGTGGGTGTCGGGGTCGCGGCCGCCGGCCCCGATCCCGATCTCGGCCACCGTCATGGCCGGTTGCGCCCCCCAGGAGTCGGCGAGCGTGGTCAGCAGGGCGGCCCCGGTGGGGGTGCAGGACTCGGCGCTTCCGGGACCGGCCAACGACGGTACGCCGCGCAGCAGCTCGGCCACCGCGGGCGGCGGCACCGGCATGGTGCCGTGCGCCCCCCGGACGGTTCCCTTCCCCACCGCCACGGGCGAGACCACGACCGGCCCGCCGACGTGGGTCGCCAGCCAGGCGAAGCCGGCACACACCCCGACGACGTCGGCGATGGCGTCGAGCGCCCCGACCTCGTGGAAGGCGACGTCGAGCGGGTCGGCGCCGTGCACCCGCGCCTCCGCGACGGCGAGGCGCTCGAAGGCGCGGGTGGCGCGGTCGCGGACGTCCTCGTCGAGCTCGGCCCGCTGGAGGAGGCCGCGGATGTCGCGCCAGCTGCGGTGGTGCTCGCTGTCGGCGATCTCGACGTGGCAGCGGGTGGCGGCGAAGCCGTTGCGGCTCACCGTCTCCGGGGCGAGGGCGACCGGCTCGGGGGTGACCGCGTCGACCG
>NZ_JBFUMD010000341.1:0-4345 GCF_054049555.1 Nocardioides sp. P5_C9_2 | reverse complement strand
GCGCGGGAGCGGCTCGCCCGGCGGCGAAGCTGGCCGCGTGCGCGACGCCGATCGCCTCGTGGGCCAGCAGCCGGGCCACCTCGGCGCTGGTCCCCGGGCGCCCGAAGAAGTCGAGTCCCGCGTCGGGACCGRCCGCGAGGAGCAGCTCCTCCAGCCGGGTGATCTCGGACGCGATCCTCGCGACGACCCCGGCGTGGTCGGAGGGCGGGGTCGGCCCCACCCGCTCGCTCCAGTGCCGACCGGGGTGCTCGAGCGACCAGGCCCAGATCTCCAGGGTCGCCCAGTGCTCCTGGGTCGCGGCGTACGCCGGGACGTCCCGGGGTGGCAGGGTGTCCGTGGGGCCGAGCTGCGCGAGACTGGCCACGGCGGCGCGTCCGTGCAGGTCCAGCAGGTCGAGGTGCTCGGCGAAGGCGATGTCCACGGCGAGGACCCTAGTGAGGCATGGGCATGCAATGACATGTATAGTCATGCACATGACCTTCTCCGTGGCCGTCGCCGGTGCCAGCGGGTACGCCGGGGGTGAGGTGCTGCGCCTCCTCCTCGGCCATCCCGGCGCCCGGATCGGCACCCTCACCGCCGGCTCCAACGCCGGTGAGACGCTCGGCAGCCTCCAGCCGCACCTGCTGCCACTGGCCGACCGGGTCCTGGAGGAGACGACCGCGGAGACGCTGGCGGGGCACGACGTGGTGGTCCTCGGGCTGCCGCACGGCCAGTCCGCGCCGATCGCCGAGGCGCTCGGCGACGACGTGGTCGTCATCGACTGCGGGGCCGACTTCCGTCTCACCGATCCGGAGGTGTGGGAGCGCTTCTACGGAGGCACCCACGCCGGCTCGTGGCCCTACGGGCTCCCCGAGCTCCCCGGCCAGCGTGAGCAGCTCCGTGGCGCCCGGCGCATCGCGGTGCCCGGCTGCTACCCGACCGTCTCCACCCTGACCATCGCACCCGCCCTGGCGGCGGGCCTCGTCGAGCCGGACATCAGCGTCGTCGCGGCGAGCGGCACCTCGGGGGCCGGCAAGGCGGCGAAGCCGCACCTGCTCGGCAGCGAGGTGATGGGCAACGCCAGTGCCTACGGCGTCGGCGGGGTGCACCGCCACACCCCGGAGATCACCCAGAACCTCGGGCGCCTGCACGACGGCGACGTGCGCGTCAGCTTCACGCCGTTGCTGGTCCCGATGTCCCGCGGCATCCTGGCCACCGTGTCCGCCCCGCTCGCCCACGACGCCGACACCGACGAGGTGCGCGCCGCGTACCTCGCGGCGTACGCCGACGAGCCGTTCGTGCACGTGCTCCCGCCTGGCCAGTGGCCGCAGACCCAGTCCGTGCTCGGCTCCAACGCCGTCCACCTGCAGGTCTCCGTCGATCCCGCCGTACGCCGCGTGGTCGCGGTCGGCGTGGTCGACAACCTCGCCAAGGGCACCGCCGGCGCAGCCGTGCAGTGCCTCAACCTCGCGCTCGGCCTCGACGAGACCACCGGGCTCTCCACGATCGGACTCGCACCATGAGCGACCAGACCAACGACCAGTCGGCGGAGCCCGCCGCGGAGCCGACGACGACGACCGGGCCCGGCTTCACGCTGCTGAAGTACCCCGAGAAGCTCGCCATCGTGCGCCTCGGACCCGGCGCCGAGCTCCCGCAGTGGGCCGAGTCCGCGACGCTGTTCTCGATCACGGCCACCGCCACCGAGACGAGCCTGGTCTGTGCCACCCGGTCGGTGCCGACGAAGACGCCGAGCATCAAGCCGCTCACGGCCTTCCAGGTCGCGGGACCGCTCGACCCGGACGCCATCGGCATCCTCGCCGGACTGCTCACCCCGCTGGCCGCGGCCCAGATCCCCGCCTACACGCTGTCCACCTTCGACACCGACTGGGTGATGGTCCGGCTCGTCGACGCCGGCAAGGCGGCCGAGGCGTGGCGGCAGGTCGGCCACACCGTGACCGACGCGGTCCCCGCCAAGCCCGCCCGTGACAAGGGGCGGGACCGGCCCCGGAGCGAGCGGGGCGGTCGGGGCAAGCCCTCCGCGGGGACGAAGAAGTGAGCACCACCCACCCCGCAGGCTTCGCGGCGGCCGGGGTCGAGGCCGGCCTCAAGTCGAGCGGGGGCAAGGACCTCGCCCTCGTCGTCAACGCCGGACCGACCTTCGACTCCGCGACGGTCTTCACCGCCAACCGGTGCAAGGCCAACCCGATCCTCTGGAGCCAGGAGGTCGTCAAGGACGGCGTCGTCAAGGCCGTGGTCCTCAACTCCGGCGGCGCCAACTGCTACACCGGACCCGACGGCTTCCGGACCACGCACGCGGTCGCCGAGCGCGTCGCTGACCGGCTGGGCATCGGGGCGATCGACGTGGTCGTCTGCTCGACGGGCCTCATCGGTCTCGCCAACGACCRCGACGACCTGCTCGCGGGGGTCGACGCCGCCCACGCAGGACTCAGCACCGAGGGCGGGGGCGCCGCGGCCGAGGCGATCATGACCACCGACTCGGTCAGCAAGCAGGTCGTGGTCGAGGGAGCCGGGTGGTCGATCGGCGGGATGGCCAAGGGCGCCGGGATGCTGGCCCCCCAGCTCGCGACGATGCTGGTGGTGCTCACCACCGACGCCGTCGTCCCCGCCGCCGACCTGGACGCCGCCCTGCGCGCCGCGACCCGGGTCTCCTTCGACCGTCTCGACTCCGACGGGTGCATGTCGACCAACGACACCGTCACCGTGATGGCGAGCGGGGCCAGCGGCATCACCCCGACCCCCGCCGACTTCACCGACGCGCTGACCCAGGCCTGCACGGACCTCGCCATGCAGCTGCTGAAGGACGCGGAGGGCGCCGACCACGAGATCGCGATCACCGCCCTGCACGCCGCGACCGAGGACGAGGCGGTGGAGGTGGCGCGCAGCGTCGCCCGCTCCAACCTCTTCAAGGCCGCCGTCTTCGGCAACGACCCCAACTGGGGCCGCGTGCTGGCCAGCATCGGCACCACGCAGGCCGCCTTCGACCCGGCCGACCTCGATGTCGCCATGAACGGCGTCTGGGTCTGTCGGCAGTCGACGCCGGCCGAGGACCCGGCAGGAGTCGACCTGACCGGTCGCGAGGTCAGCGTGACCATCGACCTCAAGGCGGGCGACGCCCGGGCCACCGTCTGGACCAACGACCTCACCCACGCCTACGTCCACGAGAACAGCGCGTACAGCTCATGACCCCGGACACCAGCTCCCACAACCGCCCCGACCCCGCGAAGGCGCGCACCCTGGCGGCCGCCCTGCCGTGGCTCAAGCGCTACCACGGCCGCACGATCGTGGTGAAGTACGGCGGCAACGCGATGACCGACGACACCCTCAAGGCAGCCTTCGCCGAGGACGTCGCCTTCCTCCGCTTCGCCGGCTTCAAGCCGGTCGTCGTCCACGGCGGCGGCCCGCAGATCTCCGCGATGCTCAAGCGCCTCGACATCACCTCCGAGTTCCGAGGCGGCCTCCGCGTCACGACGCCCGAGGCCATGGACGTCGTCCGCATGGTGCTGGTCGGCCAGGTGCAGCGCGAGCTGGTCGGCCTCATCAACCAGCACGGGCCGCTCGCGGTGGGTCTCTCCGGCGAGGACGCCGGACTGTTCACCGCCAAGGCCACCAACACCGTCGTGGACGGCGAGGAGGTGGACCTCGGCCTGGTGGGCGAGGTGGCCAAGGTCCGGCCCGAGGCCGTCCAGGACATCGTCGAGGCCGGCCGCATCCCCGTCATCTCCAGCGTGGCGCCCGACGAGGACGGTCAGGTCCACAACGTCAATGCCGACACCGCCGCCGCGGCCCTGGCGATCGCGCTCGACGCGGAGAAGCTGCTCGTGCTGACCGACGTCGAGGGCCTCTTCCGCGACTGGCCGCACAGCGACGACGTCATCCAGGAGATCAGCCCGGAGTCGCTGGAGGAGATGCTGCCGTCGCTGGCGAGCGGCATGGTCCCCAAGATGACCGCGTGCCTCCAGGCCGTCCGCGGCGGGGTGCCCCGCGCCACCGTCGTCGACGGGCGGGAGCCGCACGCCGTGCTGCTCGAGATCTTCACCGACGAGGGCGTGGGCACCCAGGTGCTGCCCGGCGTCGAGACCAGGCTGCGCAAGGCGCACACGACCCCGGAGGTCAAGCAATGAGCTGGCAGGAGCGCTACGAGGGCGCGCTGATGGACACCTTCGGCACGCCGCGGCTCAAGCTCGAGCGCGGCGAGGGCGTCCGCGTCTGGGACGACGCCGGTCGCGAGTACGTCGACCTGTACGCCGGCATCGCGGTCAACGCGCTCGGCCACGCACACCCTGCGCTCGTCGAGGCCGTCACCACCCAGCTCCGGACGCTGGGGCACGTCTCGAACTTCATGGCC
>NZ_JBFUMD010000340.1:0-4359 GCF_054049555.1 Nocardioides sp. P5_C9_2 | reverse complement strand
CCACCGCACAGGGCGGCGGCACCCGTGCCGCCCCCGCGACGCTGGAGCTCCAGGGCCAGGTGCAGCACGATGCGGGCACCCGACATGCCGACCGGGTGGCCGAGCGCGATGGCACCGCCGTTGACGTTGACCTTGTCCTCGCCGATGCCGAGCTGGCGCGACGACTCGATGCCGACCGCGGCGAAGGCCTCGTTGAGCTCGAAGAGGTCGATGTCGGAGACCGAGATGCCCTCCTTGGCCACGGCCTTCTCGATGGCCCGGGCGGGCTGCAGCTGGAGGGTCGAGTCGGGGCCCGCGACCTGGCCGGAGGCGCCGATCTCGGCGAGCCAGGTGAGGCCGAGCTCCTCGGCCTTCGCCTTGCTCATCACGACCACGGCGCAGGCGCCGTCGGAGATCTGGGAGGCGGAGCCGGCGGTGATGGTGCCGTCCTTGGACACCGGGCGCAGGCCGGACAGCGACTCGACCGTGGTGTCGCCGCGGATCCCCTCGTCCTGGCTGACCGTGATGTCTCCCTTGCGGGACGGGATCGTCACCGGGACGACCTCGTCGTCGAAGACGCCGTTCTTCCACGCCTCGGCGGCACGCTGGTGCGACTGGGCGGAGAACGCGTCCTGCTCCTCGCGGGTCAGGTGCGTGCCGGCGGAGTTGCAGCCCTCGGTGAGGTTGATCATCGCCTGGTCGGTGAACTGGTCGTGGAGCGCGTCGTAGGCCATCGAGTCCACGAGCGCGGTGTCGCCGTACTTGAAGCCGGAGCGCGAGCCGGGCAGCAGGTGGGGCGCTCGGGTCATCGACTCCATGCCGCCGGCGACGACGACGTCGTGCTCGCCCGCACGGATGAGCTGGTCGGCGAGCGCGATGGCGTTGATGCCCGAGAGGCAGACCTTGTTGATCGTGATGGCCGGGACGTCCATCGGGATCCCGCCCTTGACCGCGGCCTGGCGCGCGGTGATCTGGCCGGTGCCCGCCTGGATGACCTGGCCCATGATCACGTACTCGACCTGCTCGCCGGACACTCCTGCCTTGTCCAGGGCGCCCTTGATGGCGACCCCGCCGAGGTCGGCGGCGGACTGGTCCTTCAGGCCTCCCAGGAGGCGACCGATGGGGGTACGAGCCCCGGCGACGATGACAGAGGTGGACATGGAACGGCCTCCCGGCGAAGTGGACGAGATCTGTCGGACATGATCTGTTCGAGACGATACCGCCGCCCCGCGGACGCGGCGTCCGGGGTGGCGGGGATCACGCCGCGCCCACCGCCGGACCTGCCACGATGTCGGCCATGACCGCACCTCTCGAGCTCCCCGAGCACCTGTTCACCGCGATCGACCACGTGGGCATCGCCGTGCCCGACCTGGACGTGGCCATCGCCTACTACCGCGACACCTTCGGCATGCACGTGGCCCACGAGGAGACCAACGAGGAGCAGGGGGTGCGGGAGGCGATGGTCGCCGTCGGCGACTCCGGCGCGCACATCCAGCTCCTGGCTCCGCTGTCGGCGGAGTCCACGATCGCGAAGTTCCTGGACCGCTCCGGGCCGGGGCTGCAGCAGCTGGCCTACCGGGTCACCGACGTGGAGGCCGTCTCGGCCGTCCTGCGCGAGCGCGGCGTGCGCCTGCTGTACGACGCCCCCCGGCGCGGCACGTCGGGGAGCCGCATCAACTTCATCCACCCCAAGGACGCCGGCGGCGTGCTCGTCGAGCTCGTCGAGCCGGCGGCAGCGGCCCACTGATCCCGTGGGAGCCCTCGTCACCGGTGCCGGCCGGGGCCTCGGAGCCCGGATCGCCGCCCTGCTGGCCGAGCGGGGCCACGTCGTGCACGTCACCGACGTGGACCTGGAGGCAGCCACGGCGGTCGCCGCCCGGATCGGGTCCGGCGCCTTCGCGACCCGCCTCGACGTCCGGGACGCCGAGGCGTGCGACGCCGCGGCCGCCGTGACCGTGGAGCGCGCCGGGTCGCTGGACGTGTGGGTCAACAACGCCGGGGTCCTCCTCACCGGGCCGGCGTGGGAGCAGACGCCCGCGCAGCGTCGTCTCATGGTCGAGGTCAACACCCTGGGCGTCGTCAACGGCACCGTGAGTGCCATCGGCGCGATGCGCGGGTCCGGGCGGGGTCACGTCGTCAACGTCGCGTCGCTGGCCGGACTGGTGGCCGTCCCGGGCGAGGGGGTCTACGCCGGCTCCAAGCACGCGGTGCTCGGCTTCAGCCTCAGCACGGTGGCCGACCTGCGCCTCGCCGGCCTGACCGGCATCGAGATCAGCTGCGTGTGCCCCGACGGCATCTGGACCCCGATGCTCCATGACCGGCTCGACGACCCCGGCGCGGCGCTCTCCTTCTCCGGGACCCTGCTGTCCGTCGACCAGGTGGCCGACGCGGTCGCCGGGGTCCTCGACCGGCCCCGCCTCGTCACCGCGGTGCCCCGCTGGCGCGGAGCCCAGGTGCGGGTGGTGGACGCCTTCCCACGGCTCGGCCAGCACGGACTGGCGCTCGGCGTACGCCTCGGTCGGCGCACACAGCGACGCCTGCGCCGCCGAGGCGTGCCCACCTCGTCGTGATGACTACGTCACACCGCTGACCACGGCTGGTTACCGACCGGTATCTTGCACCCACATTTCGTGCCACCGATGCCTCACCAGGAGACACCCGTGCAGAACATCCTCGAAGCCATCCAGTCCGACACCGCGACCTCGGCGGACTTCGCGAGCCTCGAGCTCCCGGAGTCCTACCGTGCCGCCTTCGTCAAGAAGGACGAGGTCGACATGTTCGAGGGCCTGGCCGCCCGCGACAAGGACCCCCGCAAGTCGCTGCACGTCGACGAGGTCGCCCTCCCCGAGCTCGGCCCCGGCGAGGCCCTGGTCGCCGTGATGGCCTCCGCGATCAACTACAACACCGTGTGGACCTCGATCTTCGAGCCCGTCTCCACCTTCGGCTTCCTCGAGCGCTACGGCCGTCTCTCCCCGCTGACCAAGCGCCACGACCTGCCCTACCACGTCGTCGGCTCCGACCTGGCCGGCGTCGTGCTCAAGACCGGCGTGGGCGTCAACGCCTGGAAGCCCGGCGACGAGGTCGTCGCCCACTGCCTCTCCGTCGAGCTCGAGGGCCCCGATGGCCACAACGACACGATGCTCGACCCCGAGCAGCGCATCTGGGGCTTCGAGACCAACTTCGGCGGCCTCGCCGACATCGCGCTGGTCAAGTCCAACCAGCTGATGCCCAAGCCCGCCCACCTCACCTGGGAGGAGGCCGCCTCCCCCGGCCTGGTCAACTCCACCGCGTACCGCCAGCTCGTGTCCAAGAACGGGGGCGACATGAAGCAGGGCGACAACGTCCTCATCTGGGGCGCCTCGGGCGGCCTCGGCGGCTTCGCCACGCAGTACGCCCTCAACGGCGGCGCCACCCCCGTCTGCGTCGTCTCCAACGAGGAGAAGGCCGCCATCGCCCGCTCGATGGGCGCGGAGCTGATCATCAACCGCTCCGAGGAGGGCTACCGCTTCTGGAACGACGAGGGCACCCAGCAGGACCCCAAGGAGTGGAAGCGCTTCGGCGCCAAGATCCGCGAGCTCACCGGCGGCGAGGACATCGACATCGTCTTCGAGCACCCCGGCCGCGAGACCTTCGGGGCCAGCGTCTTCGTCACCCGCAAGGGCGGCACCATCACCACCTGCGCCTCCACCAGCGGCTACATGCACGAGTACGACAACCGCTACCTGTGGATGAACCTCAAGCGCATCATCTCCTCCCACTTCGCCAACTACCGCGAGTCCTGGGAGGCCAACCGCCTCATCGCCAAGGGCATGATCCACCCCACGCTGTCGAAGACCTACAGCCTGGAGGAGGTCGGCCAGGCCTCCCTCGACGTCCACAAGAACGCCCACCAGGGCAAGGTCGGCGTCCTGTGCCTGGCCCCCGAGGAGGGCCTCGGCGTCCGCAACCACGAGCTGCGCGCCCAGCACGAGGACGCCATCAACCGCTTCCGCGGCGTCTGACGCCGACGTTCGTCACACCCCGGTTCGCGGATCGCTCCGCGAGCCGGGGTGTGTTTGTCCCCGGGCATCGGACAGACTGGGCCGACCGCAGACTTCACCGCAGATCGACGCAGAGAGTTGGTGCTCCACCATGAGCCGCGACCAGGGACTGTCCATCTTCGACGAGGAGCCGGAGAGCGACTCCGACCCCACCGGGGGGACGACCGGCGAGGCCGCGGGCGACTCCACCGGCACCTCGACGGGCGCCGCCGACGCGCCCTCGGCCGAGTCGACGCAGGTGATGCCCACCGTGCCGCCGGCCGACGAGACCCCCACCACGCAGACCCGGGCCGCCGCGCCCGCCACCAGCGCCGCCCCGCGGCCGGCCCCTGCTCGCGCC
>NZ_JBFUMD010000339.1:0-4361 GCF_054049555.1 Nocardioides sp. P5_C9_2 | reverse complement strand
GGGGGCCAAACGTCACGGACTACCCCGAGAACCGGGAAGTCACGCCAGCGCGAGCGTCACCTCGAGCACGAACCGCGGGTCCTCGAGCCGGTCGCCGTACAGTTCGCGCAGCTGCCCCACGCGGTAGCGCACGGTCTGGGGGTGGATGAACAGCTGCTCGGCCATCGCCTCCCGCCGGCCCTGGTGCAGCACCCAGGCCCGGAGCGTCTCGGTGAGCTTCTCCGCGGTCGACGGCCGCTGGTCGGCCAGCGGCTCCAGCACCCGCGCGCGCAGGTCCGCCCGGGTCTCCGGGTCGGCCGCCAGGAGCAGGGCGCCGAGGTGGACGTCGGTGTCCAGCACCCCGTCGTCCCCACCCTCGGGCAGGCCGTCGGCCTTCTCGAGCAGGCCTTCGGCCTGGAGGGCCACCGCCCGTACGGCGCGCGCGTGCGAGCGGGCCGCCTCCAGCCACGGCACCGAGGGGCCGACGACCGCGGTGGTGCCCCGCAACGCCCGGACCAGCCCGGCGCGGGCCGACCGGGACCCGCTGGACGGGGCGAGCAGCAGGGCCAGCCCCTCGGGGACGCCCGGGACGTCCTCGGTCGGTTGCAGCGTGCGCGGGTCGAGCGCGGTGGCGGCGTGCGAGGCCTGCGCCTCCGGCAGGAGCACGGCACTCAGGAAGGCGGGCGGCTCCCAGTCGGCCCGCTCCGCGGCGAGGACCACGGCGTCGGGCGCCGCCCCGGTGACCAGCGCCCGTGCGAGCCGGTCGAGGTTGCGCTGCCGCACCCGGCCGGTGCTCTCGAGCTCGTCGGTGTGGCCCGCGGCGCTCGAGGCGGAGAGCTCGTCGATGTAGGCGAAGACCAGCTCGGCGAACCGGGACAGCTGCTCGGCCTCCACCCCGGCCTCCACCGCGGTGCGCGACAGGTCGCGCCACGAGACGCGGGCGCCGATCCGGTACGCCGCCAGCAGGGCCTCCATGCTGCGCCCGCTGCGCGCCTCGCCCCGGCCCAGCCGGTAGGCGCCCTCGAGCGCGGGAGCCATCGGCGTACCGGCCTCCTCACGTGTCGCGAGGGTGAGGAAGCCGCCGAGCGCGAGCTGGACCGCCTGGCGGATCGTCTCGCCCATCACGCCGCTCAGCTGCCCGGTGTAGCTGGGCACCTCCTCGGTGATGGCCACCACCGCGCGGTCCGCGACCTCGGCCAGCTCCTCGCGCATCAGGCGCACGACCTCCTCGTCGAGGCGTACGACGGTGGGCGCCGGTGCGGTGCGGTCGGCGCGAATCTGTGTGGCGCGGCGCACAAGGGGACGAGTCATGGGGTCTCCACAGGCGTGAGTTGTTCGTATCGAACAACAAACTACACCCGATTCACGTGCACCGGGCAGGACTTCGACGTCGCGAACAGGGAGGCTGGTACCCATGACGACGTTCCTGTCCCCCGCCCCCGGGCGCGACCGACCCCCGTTGCTCGAGGGGCGTGTCCGCGAGCTGCGTGACCGTGCGGTCCGTCTCGCCGAGGCCGCGACCACGCCGTTGCTCCCCGCCGACTACCTCGACCTCTTCGCCCCGCTGCGCTCCGGCGCCGACCTGCGCGGGCGCATCGAGTCGATCCACCCCGAGACCGCGGACGCCGCCACCATCGTCATCCGGCCGGGTGCCGACTGGGCCGGACACGTGCCCGGCCAGTACCTCCGCATCGGCATCGACGTGGACGGCGTCCGCCAGTGGCGTGCCTACTCGCTGACCCACGGCCCCCGCGCCGACGGCCGCATCTCGATCACGGTCAAGGCCGTGCCCGACGGCCTCGTCAGCAACCACCTCGTCCACGAGGCCCGGCCCGGCACGATCGTCCACCTCGAGCAGGCAGCCGGCGAGTTCGTCCTCCAGAGCGACCACGACAAGCTGCTGTTCGTCACCGCCGGCTCCGGCATCACCCCGGTCATCGGCATGCTGCGCAACCTCTTCCCGAGCACCGACTCCGGCGTCCTGCGCCTGCCGCGCAGCCAGGACCTCGACATCGTCGTCGTCCACGTCGCCCCCAGCGCGCCGCACTCGATCTTCAGCCGCGACCTGCACGCCCTGGCCGACGCCGGTGCGATCCGCCTCGTCGCCCGGTACGACGACGAGCACGGCGTCCTGGACGTCGCCGACCTCGAGTCGCTCGTCCCCGACCTGCACGAGCGCCGCACGTTGGCGTGCGGGCCCGCCGGGCTGCTCGACGCGCTCGGCGCCCACCACGCCGCCGCCGGGCTCGAGCTCACCACCGAGCAGTTCCGTACGACGCGGGTCGAGGCGGGCGACGGTGGCACCGTTGCCTTCTCCTCCGGCACCACCCTCGAGCTCGACGGGTCGACGCCGATCCTCGACGCCGCCGAGGAGGCCGGAATGTTGATGCCCAGCGGCTGCCGGATGGGCATCTGCATGGGCTGCGTGCTCCCGCTGCGCGAGGGCACGGTGCGCGACCTGCGCAACGGCGCCCTCACCACCGCGATCCCCGGCGAGTCCGGCGCCATCAAGGTGCAGACCTGCATCAACGCCGCCGCCGGCCCCTGCCACATCGACCACTGAGCCTCCGTCCCCCCGAAGGAGATCGACATGACCACGATCCAGAAGAAGACCAGCGTCGGCGGCAACCCGATCGCCCACCTCACCGAGGCCGACATCGAGGCCCTCGGCGTCGAGCTCGACGCGATCCGCCAGAGCATCCTCGACGACCGCGGCGCCGACGACGCGGCGTACATCCGCAAGCTCATCGACCGGCAGCGCAAGCTCGAGCTCGGCTCGCGCGCCGTGCTGCTGTTCAGCGCGTTCCCGCCCGCCTGGGTGGTCGGCACCGCCGGCCTCAGCGTCGCCAAGATCCTCGACAACATGGAGATCGGCCACAACATCCTGCACGGCCAGTGGGACTGGATGCGCGACCCCAAGATCCACTCCAGCGTCTGGGAGTGGGACATGGCCTCGCCGTCCGAGCAGTGGAAGCACAGCCACAACGAGCTGCACCACACGTACACCAACGTCATCGGCAAGGACAACGACCTCGGCTACGGCATCATGCGCGTCGACGAGGAGCAGCGCTGGTCCCCGTTCCACCTGGGCCAGCCGATCTGGTGCTTCATCAACGCCATGTTCTTCGAGTACGGCATCGCGGCCTACGACCTCGACCTCGGCGCCGTGATCAAGAGGAAGCAGACTAAGGAGCCCGAGTTCCGCCGTCGGGCCAAGCAGGTCCTCGGCAAGATCCGCAAGCAGGTCACCAAGGACTACGTCGCCCACCCGGTGCTCTCGATCCCGACCGGCTCGTTCCTGCCGACCCTGGCGGCCAACTTCACCGCCAACGTCGTGCGCAACCTGTGGTCCAACTCGATCATCCTGTGCGGCCACTTCCCCGAGGGCGTCGAGACCTTCGAGCGGCGTTCGATCGAGGGTGAGTCCAAGGGCGACTGGTACGTCCGACAGATGCTCGGCTCGGCCAACATCTCTGGCTCGAAGCTCATGCACCTGATGAGCGGCAACCTGTCGCACCAGATCGAGCACCACCTGTTCCCGGACCTGCCGTCCAACCGGTACGCCGAGATCGCCCCGCAGGTGAAGGCACTCTTCGAGAAGTACGACCTCACCTATCTCTCGCGTCCGCTGGTGCCGCAGGTCTACTCGGCCTGGCACAAGGTCGTGCGACTGTCGCTGCCCAACGGCTGGCTCAGCACGACCACCGCCAAGAACGCGCCGCAGCAGCTGTCGCTGCTCTACAAGATGTCGACCGGCGGTCCCAAGATCCGCCGCGCCGCCCAGGCCCGTCTCGAGCAGCAGGCGCGTCGCATGGCCAAGGCCGCCTGACCCACCTCTCCGACCAGTAGGACCTGCCCCGCCCAGCGGGGCAGGTCCTGCTGCATTCGGGCCCGCCCGGTCTAGACGTCGGGTCCTGGAAAACTGACAATCCCCTGCGGACCCGGAGTCACTCCTTTAACTTCTGCCCCGGAGCCGCGCGGGGGACGTGTGGCACGTAGATCACACGAGGACAACTACATGCGGACAGTTCTGCGCGCGCTCACCACGATGCTGACGGCCCTGCTGGGCCTCGCTCTCGTCCTGGGCGGCGGTCTGGTGGCGCCGGCCACGGCGGCGGGCACGTCGTCCATCACCGGCACGGTGGCCGGCCCGGGAGGCGCCGGGGAGGCGGGAGTCACTGTTGCCGCATTCATCTCCAACGGCGGTTCGTGGGACTTCGCCGGAGTAGCCACGACTTCAGACGGCGCCGGCGAGTACGACCTGGTGGGCCTGTCTGCAGGGACCTATCGCATCGGGTTCCAGCTCGTTGGCGGCAGGGTTGCGTACTACCTGGACGCGACGACCATCGCCGAGGCCACGGACGTGCTCATCGGTGACGACG